>CALECF010000048.1 GCA_937948705.1 uncultured Anaerosolibacter sp.
TGATGAAAGAATTCACCCATGTGGTCATGGCCACGGGAGATGCTGAGTATGTGATGAAGCTGAATAATTATCGTAAGGATTTATCTGTAACATTAAAAGGTGCAACTGTGAAAGGCAATTTTACACCAAGTACAGTCATCGCATGGCTAAACAATAGCTTTGTGCCAAAAGGCTATGCCTATTTGATCCCATTTTCTAATAGGGAAGCAAATATTGTAATTGCATACCCTGACTATCCAGAAAACATAGGAAAGGATATCGATGTGCTGTGGGATAGATTTTATCAGGAAGCACGGGGGAAATTAAATCAAGACTTAGAGATTACAGATGGCTTTGAAGTTGCAGAGTATATCATAGGCAGCTGTCAACGGCCTAGGATAGGCAATACCTTATTTACAGGCAATTGCTTTGGATCAATCATGCCATTCTTAGGATTTGGGCAATGGATGGCTCTTTTGACAGGCATCTATGCTGCCCAGGACTTATGTGGTATGGGCAACTATGAAGAGTTAACAAAGCCTTTAAAAAAATCATATGAGAATTCCTTAGTCTTGAGACGAGCCATGGAAAAAGCAGACAATGCTAAATTAGATATAATGGTAAGAGCCTTAAATGGAAAGATTGGGGAGAAACTTTTTAATAGCGGACATCATGATCCACTAAAAATTGTAAGTTTTCTGCTCCGTCCTTTCCTAAAATACTTATAAAAACTGTTGCTTTTTTAAATATTTAATGCTATGATAAAAAAGCGATGGTGGTTTAGATTACCATCGGGGAATAGATTTAATACAGTTAACAACATTTCCTCTTTTTAGGATATAATGTGAACCAGGTTAAATCTTAATCAATAAAAAAGGAGGAATGTTGAAATGGCAGATAAAACTTTAGCATGTAAAGATTGTGAGAAAGACTTCGTTTTCACTGAAGGCGAGCAGGAATTCTACAAAGAAAAAGGTTTCGAAAACGAACCACAAAGATGTCCAGCTTGTAGACAAGCAAAGAAGCAACAAAAAAACAATAACAACAGAGGTTTCAGAAGATAATATGATTTAATGAATAAACCCTAGTGGACTTTGTCCTACTGGGGTTTTTATTTTATATCAACTTATATTTGTATTTTGAGAGAGTTTTAAATATAATGAATGCATATACATAAGAGCTAAATTAAGAAAGGTATGTGAATCCATGATACCCATAAGAAAAAAATCAACGATCTTGATACTCATTGCCAGTTGTCTTTTAATTTTATTAGGCACTGGAGGAGGCTATACTATGTATCTCACCCACACTATCAAGACAGATGCGGAAATTATTAATAAATTAGGCATCATAAGAGGCTCAATTCAGCGGTTAGTAAAGATTGAAATGGCTGGAATGAATGACGAAGAGCTAATGAATAATATCGATGGGTATATCGCAGAATTTAAAGAAGATAAGATAAAGGTATATGACAAAAAGGATGAGATCCAAGGGGCTTTAGACGAGCTAGGTCAATCATGGACCCAGTTAAAGGATTTAATATATGTTTACAGAGAGGATCCAACGGGCACAAACCAAAAATTATTATTGACTATGAGTGAAAATGCGTGGGATCAGGCAAATAGCATGGTTTTGGTATCACAATTAACTTCCGAGAGAAAAATTGCCCAATACAAGACCAGTTTTATGTTTTTGGGAATGAACCTAGCTTTAGGACTACTGATCATTTTCCTTATGAAGAGATATGTGAAAGATACGCTAGAGCATTTGGTAAATTACGATGGCCTGACAAAGATATACAATAGACGCTATTTCAATGAGCAGCTGGGCAGTGAAATCATACGATCAGAACGATATAACAAAGATTTATCCTTGGTTATGATAGATATTGACCATTTTAAGAAAGTCAATGATCTTTACGGCCATGACGTAGGGGATAGTGTCCTAAAAGAGTTGGCACATCTTATTCAGTTGAGCATAAGAAAAAGTGACATATTTGCAAGGCTTGGTGGAGAAGAATTTGCAGTCATTACACCAGAAACAAATGTAGAGAATGCCCTAATACTCTCAGAAAAGTTAAGAAAAGCAGTGGAAGAATACCAATTTAAACATGTAAATAATATTACCGTAAGCTTGGGTGTTACTCAGTTTGCTAGTGGGGATACGCCAGATACGATTTATAAAAGGACAGATAAGGCATTGTATAAGTCAAAGAACAATGGGCGAAACCGCAGTGAAATAGAAATGCCAGATGCAGATTTAGAATCAATAATAGCCCCTTAGCTAGAGCTAAGGGGCTATTATAATGAAGGGATAGGATGCTAAGAGAAGTATATTTGTGTATACATCCATTAGAGCTGTCAAAACATTTCCATGCATGTTATAATATGTCTATATTTGTCGAACAATGATTACCATTTACAAATCGTCTGCAAGAATCTTTGTTTGAAAAGGTACGATGAAGTAAAAAGTTGCCAATACATCACATCTTTAGGAGTGAAATAATGAGGAGTATGATTCGTAAATTTTATATGTTTGGAGTTTTTGTAGCGATTGCAGTAGCATTGGGATTGTTCTTTCAGTTCAGGTATTTTCATAAAAAGATGTCTGAAGAAACCCAAAGACTTACGACTTCGACAACGAATGCTGTGGGAAGCGAAATCAATGGCAAGTTGATGATAAAGGGGCAAATTATTTCTGATACTGCAGACTATATTTCCCTTGAAAAATGGGAAAGAGGAGAGCTGTTAAGCTATTTTCAAAATGTGATGAAGGGCTATCCCTCATTTACTTCTATTTATTTTGGCACCCCAGATAATAGGATGATCAATGGCAGTGGATGGGTTCCATCTAAGGACTTTGACTTGAGAACACGCCCTTGGTACCTGAAAGCAGTGGAAGAAAAAAGGCTAATCTTTACAGAAGCTTTTGTCAATGCATCTAAAGATAAATGGATTATTACAATTGCCAAACCAGTCTATAACGCAAATAATCAACTTTTAGGGGTAGTGGCTGGGGATGTGTCCATTAAAAATATTCTATCTATTGTTCAGAATAAGACAATAGGAGAGAATGGGTACTCATTTTTGGTGGATGGAAAGGGAAATATTCTTGGCCATCCTAAATATACATATGATCTTAATGTTACCCTCAAGAATATGAATGAAATTCCAGAAACACTGAATGAACACATGCTTCAAGCTAAAGCCGGAATAACAAGGGTTGAGCTGGATGGTGTGGATGGGTATTTGGCCTATCAATCAATCGAGAATATTGATTGGAAAATTGTAAGTTTTATACCAATGTATGAGTATATGAAAAACGAGCGTCATTTCATCAGAATATTTGTGATTACATTGCTATCCTCACTGGCGTTGTTCCTTATTCTAATGAAAATACAAAAACAACTTTTTATTACACCTATCCTTATACTCGAAAAAGATGTGCAGCGAATTAATATTGAGAACAATATCGCCTATAGAGTCCCAGAAGGGGAGCGGGACCCTTTTGTAGCTTTACGGCGGTCTATAAATGTCGTGTTGGGTAAAGCCCAGGAGTTTTTGGCTCGAGTAGAAGCCCATGAAGAAGAGTTAATTTCAATCAATACAGAACTCACAGCATCTCTTCAGCAATTAGTGGTGACTGAAGAGGAGTTGAGAGATCAATATGATCAACTCACACAAAGTCAGAGCAAATTGAAGGCCAGTGAAAATACCTTTAGAATGATTTTTGAAGGTTCATCGGATGCAATTCTTATTATGGAGGAGGATCGGTTTATTGATTGTAATCCAATTACGGTGGAATTCTTGGGATATGAGTCTAAAGAAAGTATCATTGGCAAAACCCCATGGGAGCTTGCCGCCGAAAAACAACCAGATGGGACGCCTTCAAAAGAAAAAGCCCAGGATTCAATGAAGCGTACCCTCGAGAACGGAAAAGCTAGATTTGAATGGTGGCATATAAAAAAGGATGGCACTTTGCTACCTGTGGAGGTAATGCTAACATCTATTTTATTAAATGAGAAAAAGGTTTTTCATGTATTATGGAGAGATATCAGCGATCGTAAAAAAATGGAACAGAAACTAGAATATCTAAGTTATAGGGATCAATTAACAAGCTTATACAATCGAAGGTTTTTTGAAGAGGAATTACATCGTCTAGACGTAAAAAGGAATTTGCCACTGACGATCGTAATGGCAGATGTTAATGGCTTGAAACTCATCAATGACTCTTTCGGCCATGCAGCGGGGGATGAACTCCTTAAGAAGGTAGCTGAAGTAATCGAAAGAGGTTGTCGAGCCGATGATATTGTATCAAGGGTTGGGGGAGATGAATTTGTCATCCTATTGCCAAAGACAGATGAATATGAAGCCGAGCAAATCGTGAAGCGGATCAAAAGCTTAACGCTGCAAGAAAAAATAGGATCTATCCACATATCTATTTCCTTCGGCTGGGAGACCAAGCGTAACGAGGAAGAGAAAACCCAAGAAATACTCAAAAAGGCCGAAGATCATATGTATAAGAAAAAGCTCTTCGAAGGTCCTAGCATGAGGGGAAAGACCATAAATGCCATTATAAATACCCTTCATGAAAAGAATAAAAGGGAAGAGCAGCATTCTCACAGAGTATCATTATTATGTAAAAGCTTTGGAAAAGTCCTTGGTCTATCTGAAGGGGAAGTGCAAGAGCTTAAAACAGTAGGGTTGCTTCATGATATAGGAAAAATCGCTATTGAAGAAAGTATACTCAACAAGCAAGGAAAACTGACAGAGGACGAATGGCAGGAGATGAAGCGTCATCCGGAAATTGGGTATCGTATACTCAGTACTGTCAATGATATGGCTGAAATGGGAGAGTACGTGTTAGCGCACCATGAGAGATGGGATGGAATGGGATATCCAAAGGGTTTAAAGGGAAAAGAAATACCGCTGCAGGCCAGAATTATTGCTATAGTGGATGCCTATGACGCTATGACCAGTGAAAGAGCTTATCGTAGTCCTTTATCAGAATCGGTTTCAATGGAACAATTAAGAAAGAATGCAGGTACTCAATTTGACCCGGAAATCACAGGGATATTTATTGAGAAGGTGTTGGGTAAGATCTGTGGTTGGGATGAGTGAGAGTGTTTTTATTAATTTTAGCTTCATAGTATTAAGCAGTTTCTGGGGTGTGTACCAACCTGAAGAGCCAAAATCATTACGGGAAGAATAAGATAAGAGGTCAAATTGACCTCTTATCTTATTTAACAACCTTGGTATTGTGGATGTCCTTTATAGTACACATAGAAGACTATTTTTCAGCCTTGGTTTCCTTTGCCATAAGGTACTCAGACATATAAAAATCAATAAGACCAGAGACCATATCGGATCGTAGATAATCACGATTGATTCGCTTCAATTGATTTCTGCTCACATTGGAAATAAACACCCTTTCCTTGTAGGGCTGTCCATACTGATCAAGAAAATAGTAATCTGCTGTTAGATAGATATCTTCGATCTCAGGAAAAGTGTCGTAGATGGTATAGTATAGAAAGAGGACATTGCCCCAAACAATTTTTTCCTTAGCAATACTGTCTTTTTTATTGTTTTCCATATCTTTGATGAGGAAATTTACCTCTATTTTATTTTTCTCAATGCTGGCAGTTTTCACAATATCTAAATCTTGCAAAGCCCTTAGACCTCCATCTAGCTTATAGGAAGGCAGAAGGTCTTTTCTTTTTTGAGCTTTTACCTGATTCAAATCATAGGCTTCATCTGACAGTTCTTTTCTACCTTCTTTGCTGTCGATTTTTCTAAGCTGCTCAGGGGCATCATACAATTCACAGCCTAGGAGGCTAGGGATGAGGAGCAATATATAAATCATCAATATACATACGCGTTTGCAAAACTTTATATCCATTAACATTCCCCCCTGCTTATCCTAGATTTTAAGGAAAGAAATCCCTAAGGGCCCCTTGTTCTGCTACACCAACAAATATGACGTTCTTTTCAGAAAAAATTTTCTTAACATAATTATGCTGATCTTTATGTATCACGTTTACCATGAGCAATACTTCGCTATCCACAGGGTTGCTGCCTTTGATGGGGTTCCAGTGCAATTTTGCCCGTATCCACCCTACTACATAACGGTCCAGCACATATCCTAAGACACCTCCTAATAAAAAGCCTGCTAGGCCAATGGCAATGGGCCCTCCTGGGATAACCGGACCTCCAAACATGGTACCAAACAACATCAGAACGGTTGCGCCACACATGGCACCGTTAAAATTACTGATGCCATCGGACTTGCGAATACTATCACCTGTTTCACGCTTTATATTATTGAGCCGATCTAGAAATATTACTTCATATTTGTCTATATCATGGGTTTTTAAAGAATTGATGAGGAGTTCCAAATCAACACTTTGTTTGGTTGTGCCGAAAAGAACCATAGGGTAATTTCTCCTTCCTTTGATGTCATGGAAATGCTCCTTCTGCCCAAGGTGGTAGCGCTGCTCTTCTATCAGTAGTTTGTTGATTTCCACAGCAGACATATAGCTGTCCCATATGCAAAATCCAAAGATGGAGGGAAAAAAAAGTAACCATTGCCAACTAACCTGCTGTAAAAAGATTTCTTTTCCGAAAAAGAACTTACTCAATAGATGATTTGTTTGGGCATAGTAGTTGATAACAATGGTCCAGGCTATGAGTATAAATCCTTTGACTTTTTGGCCATTATAGATCTGCCCCATACCACCCAATATAAGCGAGAAAAAGGCAGACAGCAGGGGCTCTCGCTGGTCCAATTGGTTTTGGGAGAATCCACTGATATCCATTCTCTTAAAGTAGCGCTTTTCTTGGGCCTCTTCTAACTC
>CALECF010000049.1 GCA_937948705.1 uncultured Anaerosolibacter sp.
CGCTAGGAAACCCCTAGGTTTCCTTCGACGACAGCAAAGCTGTCTGAGCACCTTCCTAAATGAGGGCAGGGGATTTCATCCCCTACAACCCCTATTTTTTTATATAATAGGAAAGTAGAACTTTCCTATTATATAAAAAAAGACTACCAAAGTAGTCTTAGTGCCAGTGAAACAGCTTACCGTATTTATTGATAACTCTGAAGGATTTGATGTTTTTTAGTTCTATTAATTCTACCGTATCATCTCCAGTAATAATCATAAAACTATTTTCTTGTATTTTCGCACCTAGGATAATGCCCTCAAGCTTTTTTTTGTCATTGAAATAAATCTTTACCTCATCCCCTGCCATGATTTCGGTTTTGCCTACTTTGAAATAATTTGTATCTATTTCATTGATGTGATCCTCTGTAATTCCTTTGCCATCTATCACAATCCTATTATTCTTTAAATAATACTTTTCTTTTAAAACACACAGAAAATATCCCAACATAGAAACGACAAACAACATCCCCAAAACATTAAGCAAATATTTTGTATACATCGTATATCACTCCTTCCCCAGTAAAAACCCATTCTGATGCCCATTATCATCAAAAACATGGAAGCTATGATTAATCATAGCTTCCATGTATATAAAACTGGTCTGAGTGGGGAGAGTTGAACTCCCGGCCTCTAGAACCCCATTCTAGCGCGCTACCAAGCTGCGCTACACCCAGATGAATAGAAAGCAAAGTACCTTTAGTCCATTTTCCTTCTACCAAAGAATCACTCTGTAGATACATTGTATTATAAATGAATCTATGCTGATTTTCAAGTAGTTTTCTCACATTTAAATATTAGATAAAATTCATCCAGCTCTTCCTTATTCTACCTTCACTATCATATGTACAATATTATAAAACTATTCATTCAACCTAAATAATAATATTTTTTAACTCATTTCCATTCTTGATAGTATATAGAATTAGCATGGATTCCCAGGGAATCCATGCCATTCTTTAAAGGATTATACAGATTAATCCGCCACTACCTTCATTAACTATTTTTTGTAGTGTTCTCTGCATCTTATTTCTAGCATCATCAGGCATCATAAATAATTTATTTTGCAATTGCTCTTTTACCATATCATGCAAAGACTTACCAAACATATTCGTCTCCCAAATTTTTGCTGGATCTGATTCAAATTCATCTAGAAGATATTTCAGTAGTTCTTCGCTTTGCTTTTCTGTTCCAACTAACGGAGATACTTCTGTGTTAATGTCTGCCCGAATCAAATGTAAAGAAGGGGCATTGGCTCTTAATTTAACACCGAATCGATTTCCATGTTTAAAGATTTCAGGTTCCTCTAGCTTCAGTTCTTGTAGACTAGGTGGTACAAGTCCATATCCAGTTTCCCTTACATCAATTAAAGCCTTCTCGACCTTGTCAAATTCCCGCTTTGCCCTGGAGAATTCTTTAATAAGACCCAATAGTTGATGGTCACCCTCAATACGATATCCAGTTACTTCTTCTAGTATATTATAGAATAAGCCGTCCTTCGTCTTCATCTTAATGTGAGCAATACCTTCACCCAGTTCGATATCGTTTAGAAAGGCTTCAGAGATAACTTCTTCATCGGCGAATAGACTAATAGCATCCCGTACATCATTTATCTTTTTTACATCCTTGGACCATTGCTTTACAGAGCTCAAAATTTTGCTCTTGAGCCAATGATTACCGTCCAATCCATCCACCCAACCTGGTAATGAAATATTGATCTCTTTTATTGGGAATTCGAAAAGAACATTTTCAAGAATTTCATTTACATTTTCAATACTCATCCTAGCACAATCCGCCGCGATTACAGGTACAGCATACTTTTCTTCCAATTGTCCCCTTAGCTTCAATGCCTCTTGAGATGAGGGGTCTGTAGAGTTCAAAATCATTACAAATGGCTTGTTCAGTTCTCTTAATTCTCTGACAACTCTTTCCTCTGCTTCCTGATAATCTTCTCGATGAATTTCTGTTATGCTTCCATCGGTGGTGACCACCAACCCAATCGTTGAATGATCTGTTATTACTTTCCTTGTTCCGATCTCAGCAGCCTCTTCGAAAGGTATTTCCTTTTCAAACCATGGGGTAGTAACCATTCTCGCTTTACCGCCCTCCTGGTGACCGATGGCTCCCTTTACTAGATAGCCTACACAATCAACCAAACGAACTTTAAACTTCGCATTATCCTTAAGCATTAACTCGACCGCTTCATTGGGGATAAACTTAGGCTCAGTCGTCATAATTGTTTTTCCTGCTCCACTTTGCGGCATTTCATCCTTGGCTCTTTCTTTTCTATATGAGTTTTCCATGTTCGGCAATACCAATAAATCCATAAATCTTTTAATAAATGTTGATTTGCCTGTTCTTACCGGTCCAACGACCCCTATGTATATATCCCCTTGGGTTCGATCTGCGATATCCTTATATATATCAAATCGCTCCACTTCTGTTCCCCTCCTTTAATAATAAAATTATATATTTATTGATAAAATTAACGCCCACAGTACTGTCCATCCCTCCTATAATGATCTGACCAACGCAATAGGACTATATTAACAATATATATATATGACTAGCTAAACTATAATATGACATCATAGATAAAGAACAAATACATTTTACCCTTAAGGCCTAGCAGAAATAATACAACATTCCCTCCAATAAAAAACTTAAAAACAAAAGAGATACCCGTTAAGATATCTCTTCTTGTGTATTATTTTTATAAGAAAGTCTACCACTGCATTTGCTGATTTGCTACAACCTCTTCCATTTCATGGGTACGACTTCTAATCATCAAGTTTACAACCGCCTCTTTTGCATCCTTATTCTCATAGAGGATTTTATAAATTTCAGATGTAATCGGCATTTCAACATTATATTTCATAGAGAGTTCATAGGCTACCTTCGTGGTAACAACACCTTCCACAACCATGCCTATAGACGTCGTAGCCTCATTTAGGTTTTTCCCTTGTCCGATTAAGATGCCACATCTCCTATTTCTACTATGCATACTGGTACAAGTAACGATAAGATCTCCAATACCTGATAGTCCTGCGAAGGTCCCGAGATCTGCACCCATAAGCTGACCAAGACGAGCAATTTCTCGAATACCCCTAGTCATAAGGGCCGCCTTGGCATTGTCTCCAAATCCCAAACCGTCAGAAATTCCAGCCCCAAGGGCAATAACGTTCTTTAAGGCTCCACCTAGTTCCACCCCAGCTACATCTGGATTCGTATAGATTCTCAACTTAGGAGAAATAAATATATCCTGAACATACTCAGCAGTACTTCTTTTCTTGGCAGCAACCACAAGGGTAGTGGGCATATCCCTACATACTTCCTCTGCATGAGATGGACCAGACAGGACTGCAAACGGATTGTATGGCAGTTCTTGGGCAACCACTTCAGATATAGAAAGTAGCGAAGATCCATCAAGGCCCTTTGCTGCATTTACAATTACTTGCTTATCGCTGACGGATGATTTAAAACTATTTACCGTTTGTCGTACTGCTTGAGAGGCAACCGTTAGCAAGATTAACTCTGTATTTCTTACCGCATCATGGATATGATGATAGAGTTTAATATTTTCAGGTAGTAAAACACCGGGAAGATACTTGATGTTTTCTCTTGCTTGATTCATTCTCTTTAACTGCTCTTCATTTCTCATCCACAAATTAACATGATGTCCTTTTTTAGCTAAAGATATTGCGAGGGCTGTTCCCCAACTTCCTGCTCCAATAACGCAAATGCTTGACTTCATCAAAAGGCCCCCCGATTACTTCGTTCTAGACTTCTGTCCCAATTTTGACTCTGTTCCCTTTAAAAGCCTACTTATATTTTCTTTATGTCTATAAATTGCCATGAATGCCAAAGCCATTCCAAATAAAAAGAATTTAAACCCAACAAACATAAGAAGGATTGGAAGCAAACAAATGGCAACAACTGAACCTAACGATACATATTTTGTTTTTGCAACGATTAAAACCCCTACAATAATACAGATGATAGCAATCATTGGATGAATAAATAAACCCACACCAATAGACGAAGCAATACCTTTGCCTCCCTTAAAACCTAAAAACACAGGCCAATTATGACCAATAACCACGGCGATCCCACAGATTAACGCAGTATTTTCGCCTCCAAGACGGCCACCGATCCATACAGCAAGAATCGCTTTCAAAGCGTCACCTACAAAGGTAATCAATCCCGCTTTCATTCCTAGGGTTCTTAGTACATTGGTTGCACCTGCATTCCCACTCCCATGCTTTCTGATGTCAATGCCTGCCCAAAGTTTAGAAACAATAATGGAAGTAGAAAAGTTTCCGATCACGTAGCTAACGACTACTGCCAATATTTTAAAAAGCATTATTCATCCCCACCCTTTTCTCTATACTGAATCCAAATCGGAGTACCTTCAAAGCCAAAAGATTCTCGAATCTTATTTTCCAGATATCTCGTATAGGAAAAGTGCGTTAATTCACGATCATTAATGAAAATAATGAAAGTAGGTGGTTTTACAGATACCTGGGTTGCATAATAAATTTTCAACCGCTTTCCTTTGTCAGAAGGTGGTTGATTTAACAAAGTAGCCTCGCCAATAATATCATTTAACATTCCTGTTTGAACCCTCAAGGCATGTTGATTGGATACGAATTTAATGGTCTCAAGAATTTGATGCATTCTCTGTTTTGTCTTAGCAGATACAAATATGATCGGAGCATAAAGCATAAAAGAAAGCTTTTCCTTAATATCCTTCATATATTGGTTCATAGTATGGGTATCTTTCTCAATTATATCCCATTTATTCACCACGATAACAGTTGCTTTTCCTTGTTCGTGGGCATATCCTACAATCTTAGTATCCTGTTCTGTAACCCCTTCACTAGCATCAATGACCAATAAACAAACATCTGCCCGCTCTACGGCTGTAAAAGCCCTCATCACACTATATCTCTCAATGTTTTCATATACTCTACTTTTTCTTCGGATTCCGGCGGTATCAATAAACACATATTTATCTTCTCCGTGGGTAAATGGTGTATCGATGGCATCTCTAGTAGTACCAGCAATATCACTCACAATGACACGCTCTTCCCCAAGAATCGTATTAATAATAGACGACTTACCTACATTGGGTTTCCCAATCACAGCAACCTTGATCGTATCCTCCTCATAGATTTCATCCCTATCTTCAGGGAACCTAGCAACGATCTCATCTAATAAATCCCCTAGTCCCAAACTATTTACAGAGGAAATTGCAATAGGCTCTCCAAGCCCTAACTGATAAAAATCATAGAATGAACTTGGAAGATCCTTTGTATCCACCTTGTTTACAACCAATAAAACAGATTTTTTTGTTCTTCTTAGCATGTTCGCAACATCTTCATCCGATGGTGTCAATCCTTCTCTTCCATCCACCATGAATACGATCACATCTGCAGTTTCAATGGCAATTTCCGCCTGTCTTCTCATTTGCGACAAAATAATATCTTGGGTATCGGGCTCTATACCGCCAGTATCAATCATTATAAAATTCGTGTTGAGCCATTCTGCTTCTGTATATATTCTATCTCTGGTTACTCCAGGCTTATCTTCTACAATTGAAATTCTTTTCCCTGCGATACGATTAAAAAAGGTAGATTTCCCTACATTAGGCCTACCTACAATAGCCACAATTGGCTTTGCCATGACAATCCCTCCAGTATTACAATCATTCTAAAATTTTTTTAATAAATTTTTTACCATCTACTGCTGACACAACTACTGTCACACCTAACTTGTCTTGTAGTTCTCCTACCGTTATATTATCCAGGAATACTTCTTCCCCAGCTTTAAGCATTGACTCAGGAATTATTATTCGTTCTCCTAAATCCTTGTTTCTTAACTGATCTAGAATATCTTGACCAGTAACCAATCCCGCAACTGTGATTGTTCTGCCAAAAAAGTCGTTGTTTATAGCATAGACCTTCAATTCAAGCCCTTGAATTTTTTGCTCTATTTCCTTACAAAGGTTTGTAAGGAATGTACTTGCTGATATCCCAGTAATAATGCTGATTTTTTTATGTTCTATTTTCCTATCTTGGACTTCAAAAAGCTCCTCCATCAATCCATGGGCAAACATAGCCATAAGCCCTACGCCATTCTCAATCTGGGAGAAGCCTTCATAGACCTCGTAGGAAGGAATCGGGCGCTGTGCAAGCACATAGAATTCGTCAGATAAGAATACAAATCTCGTTTGAATCTTCTTATAAATCTTTTTTTGCCATTTATCAATCTGTTCAATAACCACATTGGCACTATCTTTGTCATAGATATTTAATGGAAATAACTTTTCTCTAAAATTTGTAACCCCAACGGGTACAATGGCAATACTCTCCAAAGCAGGATATAGCCTTAATAAATCATCTATGGTTTTATCCAAACTCTCCCCATCATTTATACCCGGACAAAGTACAATCTGACCATTGATTCTAATACCCACATCAGTAAGTCTTTTTAATCTTTCATAGATATTACCGGCAGTCTTATTATTCAACATTTTCACTCTTAAGTCGGCATCGGTAGTATGGATGGATATATTGATGGGGCTAATTCGATATCGAATAATTTTTTCAATATCTTCATCAGACATATTGGTCAGCGTCACAAAATTACCTTGTAAAAATGATAGTCTAGAATCGTCATCTTTAAAATATAGAGTTTCCCTCATATCCGAAGGCAATTGATCAATAAAACAAAAGACGCATTTATTCCTACAACTTTTAGCTTGATCAATAATGGGATTTTCGAATACAATACCTAGGTCCTCATCGTAAGCCTTTCTTATATTGTAATTTCTAATTTCACCATCTTTTTTCTTTATCCTAATATCCAATTTCTCATCGGAAATAAAAAACATATATTCTATGATGTCTTCTATCTTTTGTCCATTGATGGAAACAAGAATATCACCACTTTCGACGCCTATTCTCTCTCCAATGCTTCCTGGGACAACTTCAGAAATAACATTTTCGTATGGTTTTTCCAGCATTGACACACCTACTTAGAATCTAGTTTTAGTACCTGCTACTAATAGTATTGTAACATAAAAATTTTCATTATGTACTATGTTTAGTAATATTATCATGTAATTCAATTTTAAGTCAAGGAGTATATTTCCTTTTAATGACGTACAACAACATAAGATCCATTTTCTAAATCATGTACCATCCCCATAGTAATTTTAGCGATTAAAAGAGCCAGTCGCTCCTGATGTTCTTCAGAATTTGCATAAAAGACAGGAACTGTATTTGATGATACTACACTTTTATCTATGGTTATGATTGCGACTATACTATCCTTTATTCCATAATCCATATTCCTACTCCTCTCATTTATCCTCTTTCGTTTCTTGTAGATCGTGCTGTCAGGGGCTTCCTCTTCGCGGTCTCTAGTACTGGAGTTCCTTTTACAGCTGCAATTAATAAATCAGTATTTAATTCGCTAGGTACAATTACCATAACTAAATTACCATTTTGGGGATTCCTCCTAGCTATTGGAGTAAATTCTGGCTCATCCACATCCTTTCGTATGCCGAGATGTACTGCTACATTATGCTGCATTGCTTGTCTCTGCCCAGTATTAGCTAGAGTTGCATTTGCATCCACATCTTTGGGTATAATCTCAACTGCCATTCCCTGTTCTTCATAAATTTTTCTTGTTTGTTTTAAGCCAATATTCATGATCACAATACCATTTACTGTTAATAGGGGTCCCTCAAAATTTATTTTCTCCACTTTCACATCTGCAATTTCTGCAATGCTTTGCCTTCTTAACATGGTTTTTAAAAGTATCATCACTAGTAGCCCTGTGATGATCCCTGCCATAACCTGTGCGAGCTTAGGTAGCTGGATCTGATATGCTGTGTAAATTGCAATACTGGTCATCAAAGCCGTTATAATAACCATATAATTTCGCGCTTCAAATGCCTTCGCAATATCCTCTATGTAAGCCGTACCTCTAGGAACCAATTCTGTGGGCTCAATATTATCTAAACTCTGTCTTTCCATGCTTCTCACATCTCGAAATTGCTGGGCTGCAAGAGCTAAAAATGTTACTGCGCTGTATTCTTTATTTAATAGGGCCGGCAAGGCTACAGCACCTAGCCCAGCCGCAATAACACCTAGTGTTAAATGGGATAACAACCCTTGTGGATAACTTGGATATTGTCTGTGATCAATTCGTATCATGTATACTCTAGCCAATAGTCCCATCACCAAAGATGGCAGAATCACAACACTATAGTTTTCCATAATTCCCCTCCTAACTTCTTTCTATTTGATATCGTAGGATTCTCTTTCATTAGTATGTGTGATAAAAAGGAATTTATAGGTTGATAGCCACAAAAATAAGGATTTATATCCTCATTGACCATAGTTTCAGTTTTCACCTATTTGCAAATGATTTCTATCAAAAAAAATAAAACAACCTTTTATCATAAAGGCTGTTTTAGATAAACTAAATTTTACGACATCCAATAGTCTCCTGTCTGAATGTATACTACTTTTTCACAAACATTCTTTGCATAATCAGCAATTCTTTCAATATGCTTGCATATGAAAAGAAAGTAAGTAGATTGAGGGATTTTATCTTGATTCTCTAGCATAATAAGAATCAACTCGCTATAAACCGCCTTATAGAGGGTATCGATTTCGTTATCCAATATCCATGTTTTTTTGGCTAACTCTACATCCTTCTTTACAAAAGCATCTAGGGAATGCTTTACCATTTCAGCAGCAAGGTCAGCCATTCTAGGAATACGAACAAGGGGTTTTACATACTCCTCATTGGCCAATCGAATTGTTGTCTTGGCAATATCTGCAGCATGATCTGCCATTCTTTCCAAGTCCACAATCAATCTCAAAATGGAGCATATCTCCCTTAAATCAATTGCCATGGGCTGTTGTGTGGCGATTAGCTTAATGCATTTGTCTTCAATATCTTCCTCCAAGGTATTGATGACTTTATCGCCATCAATCACCTTTTGAGCTAATAATACATCTTGGTTTTTTAACGATTTTATTGCATCTAAAATGGCTTCTTCTACCATGCTACCCATTTTCAATAAGTCATTGTGCAGTTTTTTCAATTCACTTGTTAAATGTATTCTTGCCATCATTTCCCCTCCAACTTTGTTTTATCCAAATCTACCTGTTATATAATCCTCTGTTCTCTTATCCCTAGGCTTAGAAAAAATATTATCCGTTAAGTCTGTTTCAACAATCTCACCATTTAGGAAGAATGAAGTGTAGTCAGAGACTCTACCTGCTTGCTGCATATTGTGGGTAACAATAACGATGGTATATTGTTTTTTTAGTTCCTCGAGTAAATCCTCAATTTTCAATGTAGAGATTGGATCTAGTGCAGATGTAGGTTCATCCATCAATAATACATCAGGCTCAACAGCCAAGCATCTCGCAATACACAGTCTTTGTTGCTGGCCCCCTGAGAGCCCAAGGGCCGGCTTATCTAGTCGTCCTTTCACCTCATCCCAAAGAGCAGCACCTCTAAGGCTTTTCTCAACAATCTCATCAAGGGCCGATTTACTCTTCACACCATGGATCTTCGGCCCGTATGCAACATTCTCATATACTGTCTTTGGAAAAGGATTTGGCTTTTGAAAAACCATCCCAACACTTTTTCTAAGCTGTATTAAGTCACTTCTATCATCATAGATATCTACGCCATCAAGGAGTATTCCACCTTTAATCTTCACATTATCTATCAGATCATTCATACGATTCAATGTTCTAATAAATGTGGATTTGCCGCAGCCAGATGGCCCAATCAAAGCTGTCACTTTGTTTTCCATAATATCTAGATGTATATCTATTAAGGCTTGAAAATCACCATAAAAAAGGTTTAAGTTATTTACCTTAATTTTCGTCCTATTTGTCATCTTTCTATCCCCCTTCTAGGCTTCAATCTTGCTTGCATCTCTATCATTCGACCCCCTCCCAAGCTTTCTAGTTGTAAAGGTAGCCGTCACGTTTAGCAGCATGATAAATACAAATAATATAATTTCAGTAGCAAAAAGAGCTCTTTGATGCATTGGTGTTGCATAACCCATTTCCATAGCAATTGTGCCTGTCATCGTCGCTACTGAATCCAATGAACTTCCCCGTATCTTAGGCATGTTCCCTGAGATCAGAATCACTGCCATGGTTTCCAGCTGTGAGGCATCCAACGCTAGGGAACCTTGCTTATATTCAACCGGCACTGCCTGAACAGAATTTTCAGAGATATTTATAATCGTTGGTAAAATCATCACCGCAAGCATTATAGCGCCACCCAATATACTATATCCTGATGTATAGGCATCTGGATTAAACTTCTGAACGATTGGCAAAATATAAGTTTGGATCATGGGGACCAATATGGAAAATCCGAAGAATCCATAAACAACCGAAGGTATTCCTGCTAACAATCCTACAGCTGGCTTAGATACTTTCACCAGAGATTTTGGAGCAATTTCAGCTAGAAAGATGGCGCAGGCAATACCCGTAGGTACTCTTATGATTAGTGCACCTACTGCCACCGATATAGACCCAATAATCATCGGTAACGCTCCATAATCGCCATTGGTTGGTGCCCAATTTGACCCAAATATGAAATTGAGAATACCATAATCAATCAGCAGTGGTAGTCCTTCTTTAAAAATAAAGAAAGTGATCAAGAAAACCGATAATGTTGCTATCGTAGCGCTTATCATAAGTATTATTTCTATTTATTCATACTTCTTTATAGTATGTCTCCTTCCAAATCTCTTTCATTCTCTTAATCATTCTATTACTAATTCGTTAGCTGAAGATTAAGCCAAGGTTAAATCTATGTTAAATGCATTAGACCTTTCCTCCTTTACAGAGAGTTGCAATAAAAATAAAGACAGCTAAGCGTCTTTATTTTTATAAGAAAACAGAAGGATTATCTTCTGTTTTCAATGGCTTATTTCTAGTTTATAGAAATGAACTCTTGCCCAACAACTGTTTGACCTTCTGCACCCATGATAAATTCAATGAATGCCTTTACTACTTTACTTTCATTGCCATTAGTCAGATATAAGAAAGGTCTTGCAATTTTGAATGTACCTGCTTTTGCATTTGCTTCAGAAGCTTCGACACCTTCAACTTTAACAGTCTTCACAGTATCGTCTAACGCACCCATTGAAACATATCCAATTGAATCTGGCGTATTGGTTACCGTTTGTTTCACTGCACCTGTAGAAGGTTGTACCAAAGCATTCTTAGTTGTTAAGTCCGCCTTATTACCAGAAGCATCTTTACCTTCTACCCCTGTGATTTCAATAAATACACCTCTCGTACCAGAACCTTCTTCTTTTGATACAACAGTGATTGGTTTACCTACGCCACCAATTTCTTTCCAATTTGTGATTTCGCCAGTAAATATTTTCTTCATTTGTTCTTATGTTAAGTCTTCAACCTTACTCGTCGGATTAACAACCACAGCAATACCATCTTTGGCGATCACGTACTCTTTTAAGCCAGCTACTTTTTCTTCTTCTTTTAAATCCCTTGAAGACATTCCAATATCAACAATTTTGTCGATAGCTGATTTAACCCCTACACTAGAACCGCCACCCTGAACCTCTATTTGAACATCTGGATTCTTTTCTTTGAAAGCTGCTACCAATTCTTCTGACAACGGCTGTACTGATGTAGAGCCTGCAATAACAATCTTACCAGTTAGTGTTGCTTCGCCTTGGCCTACTCCTTGTTGTGGTTACTCTGGCGCCTTCTGACCACAGCCATCTTTTACGAATTGGATTTCTAAAGGTTTTTTGTCCCTTTAGCTACGAACCATACTATATACCTGTTCCCAAGTAATAGTATAATTGGACAATGTTAAGACAATATGAAAGAATTGTTAAATCCCCGTAAATTTATCTATAAAAAATCGCATGTGCTACCGCAACTGCTCATGGCGCCAACGAAATTTCTGCGAGTGAGACTCTTGAAATTTTCGTCGCTTAAAAGGCCCCATAGGTTGCTACCGATACTATCTACAAGCCCCAATAGCATATAGATTCCTTACAATAAAAAAAGCTAGACAGCTAGCTTTTTTGCTCAATAATAGGTATTCGGACAGTAAATTCTGTTCCCTTGTCAATTTCACTTTGCACCTTAATATCTCCATTAAATGACATCACAATGTGCTTTACAATAGCTAAACCTAATCCTGTTCCTCCTACCTTTCTTGATCTTGCCTTATCTACTCTATAAAACCGCTCAAATAGTCGAGGTATATCCAATTTGGGAATGCCAATACCCGTATCTTTTATGACTAGAAAAATGTTATCATACTTTTTATATGCCAAAACCTTAACCACACCATGGTCTGGTGTATATTTCATGGCATTTTCTATGAGATTTAGCATCATTTGCTTGAACCAATCTCGATTTCCAATGATAGGAGGCAAGCTTGATTCTATCTCCGTGATATATTGAATATGCTTTTGCATAACGAGTCCTTCGACCATATTATTAATCTCTGTAATCACAGCATTTACACTGATCTCCTCCCGTGCTATAGGAAACTTAGTATTCTCTATGGCCGATAAGCTGAGCAAATCGTCAATCAATCTCCTCAATCTCTCCGTTTCTATTTCGATGATGTCTAAAAATCTATTTCTAACTTTTTCATTTTCGATGGCTCCAGCCTTTAGTGTCTCAATAAATCCAGTAATCGAAGTCAGTGGTGTCTTCAACTCGTGAGACACATTGGCGACAAATTCAGATCTCATATTTTCCAACTTTCTCATTTCTGTTACATCCTGTATCAAGGCCATAATCCCAATAATTCGGTTAGGGTCCCTATCTAACCGAATGAAGTTCGTATAAACTTTTAAAATTTTTGTTTCTGGATAATCGATGGTAATTTCCTTTTGTCCTATACTGTGGCTATGTAGCATGTCCTTCAGTACGTCATGAAGCTTATTACTTCGAATGACTTCAAGTATATGTTTACCGATTACATCATCCTCATCAATTTTGAATAAGGATTTTGCCACAGCATTCATAAGCATAATATTATAACCATTATCCACTGCAAATAAAGCCTCATTCATACTTGACAAGGTAGATTGCAATTTTGTATTTTTATCCCAGAGTTCTGAAATTGTTTCATTTAGCTTTGTTGCCATGATGTTGAATGTATCTGCTAAAATACCAATTTCATCACTACTTTTCACATATACTCTGTTCTTGAAATCACCATTTGCAATTTTCTGGGCAGTTTGAGTAATCTCCTTAATTGGCTTTGTTACGCTATTTACATAGCGATATCCTAAAATTGTCGCTACAATGGCACCACAAAAAGCTGCAATAAGAGTATTTTGCAATAATCTCATGTTTAATTTATCAATCTCGACTAATGGGAATGCTAGTCGAGTCACCCCATAGATCCGCCCATCAACGATGATAGGTATGGCCGCATATAAATAGTTACTCTCCGTAGTGGAGCTGTATCGGTTACTCTTACCGATTCTGCCGTTTAGAGCTTCTTGAACCTCAGGTCGATAGAGATGACTTTCAAGATTTGGAAGCTGCTCAGGATGAATTTCTGAATCACCCACCACAATACCGTTATTATTGATAAAGGTCACCCTCGCATTAGCTTGTTTCGCATATCGATGGGCTAGGTTAGAAAACTCAATTTCATGAAAAGAATCTTCCCTAATTCTATCCTCAACAAACTGGTTCACCAAATTTCCATTGCTTACTAAAGTCCTTTCCAGGGTCTCTATATAGCTTCCCTTCATAAACCCTAAGGTAAGTACCCCGGAAATAATAAGGCCTACCAATAAAAGGATTGTATATGTGATAAATATTTTCCTTTGCATTTATTTCACCTGCTTCATCTTATATCCAATGCCCCTTATAGTTTCAATATACACAGGGTGCCGATCATTGTCTTCAATTTTTTTGCGTAGATGTCTTATATGCACATCCACCGTTCTCGTTTCACCAAAATAATCGTAGCCCCACACTTCATCTAATAATAAATTTCTTGATAGCACCTTCCCACGATTTTCTGCAAGAATCTTTAATAATTCAAATTCCTTTAAGGTAAGGTCAATGATTTTTGAACCCTTCATCACTTCATGTTTCTCCGTATCAATGATGATATCATGAAATTTAATAATCTTTCCCACATCTTTAGGAATTTCCTCAAATCTCCTTAGCACAGCCTTTATCCTCGCCGTCAGTTCTCTAACACTAAATGGTTTAGTCAAGTAATCATCTGCACCTAACTCTAGCCCTAAAACCTTATCGGTTTCTTCACCTTTAGCTGTAAGCATAATAATAGGTACCTTGCTGGTTTTTTCGTGGTTTCTAATTTTCTTGCATGCTTCAAAACCATCTATTCCAGGTAACATCAAATCTAGTATGATTACATCGGGCACTTCCTCCACGGCCAGTCTAATGGCATCTTCCCCATTATCACTGGTGGTAACATCAAATCCGCTATTCTCCAGATTGAATTGTATCAGTTCCACAATGTGCTGCTCATCATCCACTACCAAGATTTTTCTTCTACTCATAATTTTTCTCCTTCCAGCACCTTATTTAAGTTGAAGAATCGCTGCCATTCTTCCGGTCTTGCCTTTATCAGCTCGATGAGAGAATAATATATCATGATTACATTGTGTGCATATATTACTTATTGTTATATTTCTCTCTAAAACACCGATTTCCTCTATGGCAGATTTATTCGCCTCCCATAAATCCAACATATACTTATTATCACCCTTGGAAATTACAAAGTTACTGAGGTTTGTAAAATATTTGTTAAATTGATCAATGACGAATTGATTCACTTCATAGCAGCACTTACCTATGGAAGGTCCTATGGCGACGATACAGTCCCGGGGGTCTGTGCCAAATTCTTCGACCATGGTCTTGATTACTTTTGATCCTATTTTAAGTGCCGTCCCTTTCCAGCCAGCATGAGCTAGGGCAGCGACCTTTTTCTTACTATCTAAGATAAATAAAGGTACACAATCAGCGTATAGTGTCACTAGAGCTATATTCCTTTGATTTGTAATAAGGGCATCTACTTCATGAATGTCACTACTCAACAGGATACCTTTTCCCCGATCTTCACTTTTTACTATTCTAATTCGATCCCCATGGACTTGATCCGACAAAACCAAATTCTCCACAGAAATATTTATAGCGTCACAAATTCTATTATAGTTTTCAAGGATAGTTTCTACTTTATCACCAGTTTTAAAACTAAAATTGAAATAAGTATTGTTGGCATGATTCGCACCACCTATCCTACTGGTAAAACAATGGGTAACCAGACCACTCTCAACAAAGGATGGTATTGTAAAATAAGTCAAGTCATGATGATGGCTCTTCTTGAAATTACCTAACATTTTATCATCTCCTCGTTATACTATTTTCATCTTATTTTGAAATTAAGAACAGCAAGTTGTATTACAACTTGCCTCCTCATTAATCAATATTTATTTTATGATTCTACTTTTCATTCAGTAGCTTTTTCAGTTCTTCCATAAATGTGTTAATATCTTTAAACTGTCTATAAACTGAAGCAAAACGTACATAGGCTACTTCATCTAAATCTTTTAAGCAATTCATCACCAATTCACCAATATAGGTACTTGTGATTTCCTTTTCCATGGTATTGTGCATATTTCTTTCAACATCATCAATGATTGTTTCCATATGCTTCATGGATACTGGTCGCTTCTCACAGGCCCTTATGATACCATTCAGAACTTTATTTCGATTGTATGCCTCTCTTGTGCCGTCCTTCTTCACAACCATTAATGGTATTTCTTCTATTTTTTCATAGGTTGTAAATCTTTTTCTACACTTTCCGCATTCTCTTCTACGTCGAATAGCATGTCCTTCTTCTGTAGGTCTTGAATCTACAACTTTCGTTTCAAAATATTCGCAAAATGGACAATTCATAGCCTAATCCTCCTGCAACTTGATGTATTGGTCAAACCCACCAACATCTGGTGCTAATTAGATTATATTATACGTAATATCGTATGTCCACTTGCATTTTTAAATCATCTTGTGTGTATTAAACCTCATCTTGAAAAACATTTTGTTCTTCCTTTGTAACAATCACATCGTTGATCTCAACTAGAATAACGTCAACACCTATTTTCCTAATTTCATTCCAGGTGATATAGTAGTCGTGATCTTTTCCAAAGAACCCTAAAAACTTACCCGGACCTGGAACAACCAAAGCATCTATACGTCCTTTTTCTAGGTTGACCTCAATATCGGATATAAATCCCAATCTTCTTCCATCGACCATATTAATTATTTCTTTCTGCCGTAAATCAGTTGTACTAATCATAGCCACACCTACTTTCGTTTACTCATATACTTCTTTATATAGATATATATATATGCTTGACTCACATTATATGAATAAATCTCAAAAAAAGAAAAGACAAAAGCACAGTTTAAGTGCTTTTGTCTTAAATATATTTCCTCATATGCTTTAAAGCTGTTTTTTCTAGCCTTGATACTTGGGCTTGAGATATTCCAATTTCATCAGCTACCTCCATTTGGGTTCGTCCTTCAAAAAAACGCAGTGTTAATATCAGTTTTTCCCGGTCACTGAGCTTTCTTAATGCTTCTCTCAAAGCAATTCCCTCTAACCAAACCGCATCTTCATTTTTCTCATCACTTACTTGATCCATCACAAAAATGGCATCCCCACTATCATGATAAATAGGTTCAAATAAAGATATAGGATCTTGAATAGCATCTAAAGCGAATACCACTTCTTCTCTTGGAATATTCAACTCTTTTGCAATTTCAGATACTGTGGGTTCTTTAGAATTCTTATTGATTAACTGGTCCCTTATTTGAAGAGCTTTATATGCTGTATCACGTAATGATCTACTTACTCGAATGGCATTATTATCCCTTAAGTATCTTCTGATCTCTCCAATAATCATTGGCACTGCGTAGGTTGAAAACTTAACATTTTGAGTTAAATCAAAATTATCTATTGCTTTTATTAATCCAATACATCCTACCTGGAATAAGTCATCAACATGTTCGCCACGATTATTAAATCTTTGAATAACGCTTAATACTAATCTTAAATTTCCTTGAATAAACTTTTCCCTAGCTGACATATCCCCTTCGTGAATTTTTTTAAATAGCTGTCTCATTTCTACATTGGTAAGTACAGGGAGTTTTGACGTATTCACACCGCAGATTTCTACTTTATTTATATGCATGACAGTTCCTCCAGCTCTTTGGATTATTGCCCCCCTACATCTTAAAATTATTGCCTCCAACCTTTTTGTTTATACCTACCTTTTCACCCAAAAACTTTAAAAGCAGCTCTTAAGCTGCTATGTCATCCGATTGATTTCCTTTTTTAATCTGTATATAATCCTTTTCTCCAATCTCGAAATATAGGATTGGGATATACCTAGCATGTCGGCTACTTCCTTCTGGGTTTTTTCCTCACCATTATTTAGTCCAAATCGAAGTTCCATGATTTTTTTCTCTCTTTTTGATAGTTTTTTTAAGGCAATTTCTAACAATTCTTTATCTACTTCTTCTTCTAAAAACTTATAAATCAAATCATTGTCTGTTCCTAATATGTCAGACAGCAACAATTCATTGCCATCCCAATCAATATTCAATGGTTCATCAAAGGAAATCTCTGCCTTGGCTTTGCTATTTCTTCTCAAGTACATGAGGATTTCATTTTCGATACATCTTGAAGCATAGGTAGCTAATTTTATTTTCTTTTCTGGATCAAAGGTATTAACAGCCTTTATGAGTCCAATTGTTCCAATAGATATTAAATCTTCAACACCTATACCTGTATTCTCAAACTTTCTAGCGATATAAACGACAAGCCTCAAATTTCTTTCTATGAGTATCGTTCTTACCCCTCCGTCATCATGGCTTAACCGATCCACTAAAAACAGTTCTTCATCAGGGCTCAGTGGTGGCGGCAATGCCTCACTTCCACCTATATAGAAAATTGTTTCTGGTTCAGAGATACCCATGACTTTAAGGATTTTTAATATATATATTCTAAAAGAAATTTTTAGCCGTTTTAGCATGCTCATCATGATAACGCCTCCATTCGAGATATGTTTTATACTAATAAATCAGGATGTAATAGTGCATGATAATCTCCATCAACAGATAGTTGTTTTGTATAAATTCCTATAATAATTTCCTTAATGTACTTTGAATGGTTGTTATCCTGGAGTTCAACGCAATCAGGTCTAAATCCGACTAGCATGCCATTGTCTTTACCTAAGGATTTAAAAGGGATCATTCTGAATCGATTCATCCATTGTGAAGATTGAATGACGCCCGTTATTAAATCTAAATTAATGTCTTGATGAGAATTACTAAACATTCCCTGAATATCTACTGGTAATAAATCCTTGATTGCCCCATATTCTACAATAATTACCGGATACTTTGATAACGGATCATGAAGGGAATTTCCTGTATCAATCAATGCTCTGATTTCCCTTTTATGATTTTCTATCTCAATACATATTGGTATATAAATCTTCTCTCTAGAAATCTTTACATATATATACTCCCAACAATATTTAATTAAAATATACGCGATGATCCCTGCATAAATAAGGAGTTTTGGACTAAATGTATCAAAGACGTTCCCTATATAGAAAACCCCATTGCTTAATAATCCCTGAAAAACTGTAAAATAGAACAAAGCAAAAGCTGCACCACCAAACATAAATGATATGAGATAAAAAATACCCAATAGTTTAAAAAAGTGCTTGAAACGGTAGGGCATAAATGTAACGACGATAATCAACATGGACGCTACAATTTTCATCATCATAGAATACAAAAAACTAAGGGAAGGAAAAAAAACGACAAAGGCGTAAATAGCTCCTACGGTCGCTCCGACCCATATTTTATGTTTAGGTACAACTGTCTTACTAAAATACGACGTTAAATGTAATATTAGCCAATTCATCAAAAGATTTTCAATAAAAAGATACTCTCCATAAACCTCTATCATATCCATTCCCCCGATAATGGAGATTCTTATACTCGCTATACTTCTATTCAATTGTCCTATGCTTTATGTCTATTATATAGCAAGGTTATTTATTTTTTTGTCAATGTTTGAAGTCGAATGCACAAAAGTCATTTCTATTAATTATCATAATACGACAAAAGGCCGCTTAGTTACCTAAGCGACCTTCTGTCGTATTATATATCTTATCTCTTTTTCCTTAAAAAAGTTGGAATATCAAGATCATCATTTTGATGGACAATCTCTTCCTCTTTTAGCTGACCTTGACGAATCTCTTTTGCTGTCATTATGGTCTTAGATGAAGGTATCTTGTGTTCAAAGCCAGTGGCAATCACGGTAATTCTAATTTCATCCTTTAGATCCTCATCAATCACAGCACCAAAGATAATATTGGCATCTGGGTCTGCAGCTTGAGCAACTAGCTCAGCTGCTTCATTTACTTCAAACAACCCTAGGTTGGAACCCCCAGTAATATTTAAGAGGACACCTTTCGCTCCTTCAATAGTTGTTTCTAATAAAGGACTATGTATTGCTTGTTTTGCTGCCTCAGTTGCCCTGTGTTCTCCACTGGCCCTACCAATACCCATATGGGCTAGGCCTTGTTCAAACATAATTGTCTTAACATCTGCAAAGTCTAGATTTACCAATCCTGGTACAGCAATCAAGTCGGATATGCCTTGTACACCCTGTCTTAAGACATCATCAGCCATTCTAAATGCATCCACAATAGAAGTCTTCTTTTCAACCACTTGAAGAAGCCTATCATTTGGAATTGTTACCAATGTATCTACTCTAGATTTGAGTTCTTCAATACCTAGTTCTGCATGCTGCATTCTACGTTTACCTTCAAAGGTAAACGGCTTTGTCACAACGCCTACTGTCAAAATACCCATCTCTTTGGCGATCTCAGCTACAATGGGAGCAGCTCCTGTTCCTGTACCACCACCCATACCAGCGGTAACAAATACCATATCAGCCCCTTGCAAAGCTTGATATATATCATCCCTGCTTTCCTCAGCAGCTTTCTTCCCAATTTCAGGATTTGCCCCAGCACCTAGGCCTTTAGACAATTTCTCTCCAATTTGAATTCTGAATTCTGCTTTTGAAGTGAAAAGCGCCTGCTTGTCCGTATTCACAGCGATAAACTGAACACCTTTTAATTGTGACTCAATCATTCTATTGACAGCGTTGTTTCCACCGCCACCTACTCCAATAACTTTAATTTGGGCGAATTGCTCCATATCAACATCAAACTCTAACACAAAATTACCCCCTTCATCCGGCTATGAAAATATTTTATTTAGGTTTAGTCATTGTAGTTATATCATTTTAATTAAAAACCTTTATGACGTTACTACATGAAGCTTTTGGTTCACCCATAAACGCTTCATCCATGTTAAATTTATACATAAAATATACAAGGATATTTAACACTATTACTAATTTCAACATACTATGCAAATATCCTTTTTTCAGAATAAAAAAATTATTTCTTACCGATTCTCTCAATCGAGTATCTTCTTATGATTGCGAAGTTTTGGAACAATCTCCCACCAAATGCAAATATTGCTGCATAGTATAAAGGAACTCCTAATCGATCACCAATATACGCTAAAATACCTGCTAGGATGGCATTTCCAAAAAAACCCGTAACAAAAATAGTCGAATTAAATCTATTTTCCATATGGGATCGAATCGCTCCAAATACAGAATCCAAAGCTGCCAAAATAGCCACAGACATGTAGAGAGAATATGAGGTTGGGTATGTAATCGGTAAATATAGGCCTAGAGTAACACCAATGATTAGGCCGATAATTGCAATAATCAATCTGTTCACCTTCTTTTAACAAAATAAGTGCATGAAAAAGAAATTTATATTGTTTTAATTCATTATTACTTATTCTACTCTTCCAAAGTCTTTGCATATATAAACTTTGTTATTTTATCATATCGGGAGATGATAACCTCATCTTGCTTTTTGATAGATACTCGTAAGTTATATGCATCTTTCATTTGCCATATAATACCGAACCTGATATTTAATGCTGCTTCTAGAGTCTCTGGGTTTCCGATGGCCTTGATGATAAAAGGTGGAGTAGTAGGAACAGAATTTATATTGACATTGTTACCTGCCAAATGAATTTCTGTATTTGATACGATACGCTGGTCATTGATTGAAATCGCTTCGGCTCCAGCATCATTTAACTTATTTAATAAGCTTAATAACAAATCATAATTTATCATAATAACACTCAAGTCAGAAGGATAATTGACCCCCATAGGTGGATCATCCACGACAACCACCACACCTTTTCCCTTCACTGCCCTTACACCAGATATCATTTTATATTTCTCTAGTTCAGCACTTAGATTCTTTAACTGACTATCTTCCTTGGACTCTGCATCCTCAATGTCTTTAATTTTTCTCTGGAGTAAATCTACCTGGCTCAACAACTGCTGCTTGTCATCTTTTTCTTTTTTTAACTCCCTGGATAACTGTTGGGATTTCTGGGTAGGCCCGCCCCAATCCAAGTCACTCCCTTGCACACTTTTAAATTGTATAGATAACACCAATCCAAGAACTAAACAAACAATGCCTACAGCTAGCTGTCCTTTTCTTCCTTTCACACTATTTCCTCCTATTCTACAGGCCTATAGCTTGGATTCCCCTCATGACTAACATCAATCACACCCCGCGTAATCCCTTTCGAAGCTAGATCTGATAATATGCCTTTCAGCAGCTGTAGTTTGTATTCAATATTATTTCCTTCCCCAATTTTACAAGATAACCCTTTGGAGAACCGGATCAGCATATTCTTTTTATCAGTTACATTAATCTCTTTGATATCTTCGTTCATGTTCTTCATAGCTTTGGCAAGGAAAAGTGCTTTGTCCAATTGTTCTTGATCAGAAACGTGAAGTATAGAACCCTCCATAAAATTACTAAATTCTAAGCCACTTATAGTTTGTAGGCCAGGGGTCTGAATATCCGACTTTAGAACCACGCCCTCTTCGTCGATAATCAA
Source organism: uncultured Anaerosolibacter sp. (assembly GCA_937948705.1). The sequence goes on from CALECF010000049.1 coordinate 22,167, forward strand.
AAAGGTTCCCATAAAAGGTACGACTGCAGCTTCCGTTCTTTCAGTCACCCGAACAATTAACTTATTCGGTAGCTTCCTCTTTACGGATGCTGTTTTAATATATGGATTTATCATTAGATTTGACGCAATACTATCCATTTTTACTTTAAATATATTGAATCCCATTGTACTCTCAATATTGGGCATAATTTGCTCTTTCGAAAGGAATTCGTTACCATATATCTCAATATCCCTGATATTCAGAAGATCCGTCTTGAAAAAAACGATAAATGTAATCGCACAAAGCAATACCATAATCATTAGAATAGCTCTTAATTTATTCTTTTTAGCACGAATATCAATTTGTGATCTATTAATATACATATATACCACCCTAATAGTTTGTCCAATCATTTTATTAAACTAAGAGCAGCTTTTGCTGCATCTTATTTTATCTTATATATCTTAGCTCCTAGCTGTTCCAGCATTCTATCAAATTGCTCATATCCCCTTTCGATATGGACAATATCTTCTACTGTGGTTGTACCTTCGGCTACAAGTCCTGCTATAACCAATGCAGCTCCACCCCTTAAGTCTTTAGAAAATACCCTAGCGCCTGTCAATTTTTTTACACCCTTAATCACGGCTACTCTACCATCAATCTTAATTTTTGCACCCATTCTTATTAACTCATCCACATGCTTATAACGGTTCTCAAATATAGTTTCAGTGAAAAAACTAGTTCCTCTTGCAACTGTCATCAATGCCATGAATTGCGCCTGCATATCTGTTGGAAATCCAGGATAAGGAAGTGTCTTTACCATATCCACGGCTCTTATTCTTTCGGGCGCTTTAAATTTTAAAGTGTCCCCTTTTTCCAGAATGAGGCATCCACACTCTTTTAGCTTAGAAATGATCGGCTGTACATGACTGGCAATGGCATTCTTAATGAGAATATCTCCACCTGTAGCTGCAGCAGCAGCTAAAATCGTACCAGTGACAATTCGATCAGGCATAATTCTGTGCTCTACCTCATGTAATTCCTTTACACCCTCAATGATAATCTCGCTCGTTCCAGCCCCATAAATTTTAGCACCCATTTTTAGCAGAAAGTCTTGCAAGTCAACAATTTCCGGTTCTTTTGCTGCATTAACAATCCTTGTAGTTCCCTCTGCTACAACAGCAGCAAGCATTGCATTTTCCGTAGCCCCAACACTTGGATAGTCCAAATGAATTTCACAACCTTTTAAATGGAGAACTTCGCACTCTAAAAAGCCATGGGCTTCTGTAATCTTAACACCTAATGCCTCTAATGCTTTAATATGAAGATCGATAGGTCTTGGGCCGATTTCACATCCACCAGGATAACTTATCTTAATTTTACCACATCTCCCCAGTATCGGCCCCATTAAAAATATGGAAGATCTCATTTCTCTAACTAATCCTTCAGGTACTTCATAAGATGATAAAGTGCTTGAATCAATGGTTATCTTGTCACCCTCAAAACTAATTTCACATCCTATGCCCCTTAGAATCTCGATCATCGTATGAACATCTTTTAAGTTAGGGCAATCGGTCAATACACTTACTTTTCCGTTCAATACTGTAGCTGCAAGGATGGGCAAAACTGCATTCTTCGCTCCACCAATACGTATCTCACCTTGCAATCTATTGCCACCATGTATAACAAATTGGCTCACATATTCCACCTCCGAGAAGTCTTTAACTTTATGCAAATTACTTGTAATGTCGCCATGATTTCACCAAAAGTCAAAACCCAATATATTACTCATAATATGCATTAAGTTAGGAGGTGTTACATAAACTTGCTCTTTCTACTTCGTGCCAATGGGTTACGAGTTATTCATGGATAAGCTTAAGGATATTTGCGTAAATTAACTCGGTGGCATTTTCCTTCGCTAGTGATTTGCTTCTTGCCGACATTTCCACTAATCTTTCACGATCTCGAATAAACAAATGTAGTAAGTCCACTATATTCTTATCATTTAAATCTTTTTCAAGCAATAATACTGCAGCCCCATTTTTCTCCAACACCCTTGCATTATATTCTTGATGGTTATTTGTTACATGGGGTGATGGGATTAATATAGATGGTAACCCCATGGCAGTAACCTCGGCTAGCGTAATCGCACCCGATCGGCTTATAATTAAATCTGAGGCACCCATCAGTTTTGGCATATCATGAACATACGCCAGCAAACTGAGATTTATACTATGGGCTAAATTCATTGCTTTGAACTTCTCCATCATCTGTCCATAGTGTCTTTCACCAGTAATATGATGTATGGTTATGTCTTTTCGATCGTTAAATCGCTTCATCACTTCAAGCATTACTTCATTAATCTTTTCTGCGCCCCTGCTCCCACCAAAGGATGTGACAATAATTCTATCATCTACGATACCTAACTCGCTTCGGAACTTCTCCCGGTCGTATTGAATAAATTCTTTGCGAACTGGATTTCCAGTGACAGCAAGCTTACTGCTATTTGAAAAGTATCTGCTAGATTCCTCAAAACTGATCAGTATCTTGTTTACAAACTTACTAAGTATTTTATTTGTTACCCCAGGAACGACGTTTTGTTCATGAATCACAGTTTTAATATTCATTAGGGATGCAACAAAAACCACCGGTCCACATACGTATCCACCTGTTCCAATCACAACATCCGGCCTAAAGCTTTTAATGATGGCTCCAGCCTCTTGAAGGCCCTTAAAAAGATCTTTAACTGACCTGATTGTATCGAAAGATATTTTTCTTCTAAACCCTCTAACCGTAATTGTTTTTAGCTCATATCCTGCTTTGGGTACCAAATCACTTTCTAATCCTTTTTCTGTGCCAACAAATAGGATTTGACTATCTTTCATACCACTTTGAATCTTATTTGCAATTGCAATTGCAGGATAGATGTGTCCACCTGTTCCTCCACCTGTAATAAGCACCTTCATTTTTTCAGCTCCTATCTAAGTTCGCGTACCTTGAGATATTTAACATTACTCCTATGGCTGTCATAAAAATCGCCAATGAAGTTCCACCCCAACTAATGAAAGGGAGCGCTATCCCTGTTACGGGCATAGAGGACGTTGCAACAGCAATATTGATTGTCACTTGAACCGCTACCATAGCTGTAATACCAGTTGCAATCAAACAACTGAAAAGATCAGGCGCATTGATGGCAATCCGTACACCTCTCCATATTAGCAGTAGATAAAGGACAATCACCGCCACACACCCAACAAAACCCAGTTCTTCCCCAATGATAGCAAAAATAAAATCATTTTGTGGTTCCGGTATATATAGATATTTTTGAATACTCTTCCCAAGTCCTACTCCAAATAGTCCTCCTGATCCTAATGCTAGAAGTGATTGAATTACTTGATACCCTGTATCTCGGGCGTCAGCAAAAGGGTCTAGAAACCCTGTCAATCTCCGCATCCTATATGGCTCAGCTAAAATCATTACCACCAACAGCCCTGCGCCGCCTGCACCCATAAAGGTCAAATGTCCCCATCGCATCCCTGTCACAAACATCATTGCCACTATAATAGCTGAGATCGTTACCGCTGTACTCAAGTTTGGTTGCAAAATAATAAGTCCAAAATAAAGGCCAATAATACCTAGATAGGGAACTACACCCTTTACAAAATTTTTAATTTTCTCAGGATTATTGGATAAGGATGCAGCCACAAAGAAAATCGAGCAGATTTTAGCTATCTCCGCCGGCATTACTGTAAATCCTCCGACGCCTAGCCATCTTTTCGCACCATTGTATTCAATGCCAAGGGGTGTTAGCACTAAAACTAATAAGACTAGGCTTAGAATAAACCCCCATGGTGCAAGCTTTTTATATTTCCAATAGTCGAAGTTCATAGTGAAAAGCATTCCACAAAGGCCAACCGCGGCCCAGAGCAAATCTCTTTTTAGAAAATGATATCCATCTCCTAACCTGAAATAAGCAAAGGCATAGCTTGCACTAAATACCATGATGATCCCTATAACAACAAGTATAAGCACTGTAATCATTAGGGTAAAATCGCTGGACTTCCTCTTGGTCATTATAGCGACCTCCTCAAACTTTCTACACACTCTTTAAAATGCTTTCCTCGGTGTTCATAGCTCTTATACATATCCCAGCTTGCACAGGCTGGGGATAAGAGCACTGTATCACCCCTACTCGCCAATTTGTACGCCATCACAACCGCTTCATCCATAGTTCTTACTATTGTACAACTATCAAAGCCTAACTTTTCTCCTGTCATTCTCATTTTATCTGCCGTTTCGCCAAGTAAAACCATATGCTTTACTTTGCCTTCAAAGGTTTGAATCAATTCGTCAAATTCACTACCTTTATCCATTCCCCCACCAATTAAGACAATTGGGGTTTCCATACCTTTTATTGCTGCAATAGATGCATCTGGATTTGTCCCTTTTGAGTCATTGATAAATCGTATTCCCTGAATTTCACCTACAACCTCTGTTCGATGCTCTACACCTTTAAAGGCTCTAAGGGTGCTGGCGATAATTTCAATGTCAATACCCGCCCAAAATGCGATGGCTGTAGCCGCAAGTGCATTTTCTAAATTATGGTTTCCTGGAATATTCAATTCCTTAGCGCCACAAACAACCATGTAATCTTTTCCTTTTTCTTTCACTACAATATTTTCATCTACTACAAAGGCACCTTGATCAAAATACTGCTTACGACTGAAGAAGATTATTTCGGACTTCATTTGACCCGCTAAGGCGTAGGTCTCTTCATTATCTGCATTCAACACAATGTAATCAGTGGCTTCCTGATTTTTAAAAACATTTGCCTTTGCAGCAATATAATTTTCCATTGTCTTATGTCTATTTAAATGATCCGGTGTAATATTCAGTATTGCAGCAATGTGAGGTTTAAACATTACGATACTCTCCAGTTGAAAACTACTCACCTCAGTTACCAATATTGCTTCCTTGCTTGCTTCGAGGGCCTTTGATACCGCAGCAACCCCAATATTGCCAACAACATAGGTTTCTTTTTGAGCATTCTTGAATATCTCGCCTGTTAATGCAGTAGTCGTAGTTTTTCCGTTTGTACCAGTAATGGCAATAAACCTTCCTTGACACAATCTATAGGCCAGTTCTAGTTCGCCGATTACGGGAATACCATTCTCCTTTGCTTTGAGGATAAAAGATATATCTGTTGGCACACCGGGACTCAGCACAATAAGATCAAACTGACTTACATCTTCTGGATGCCTTCCAAGAATATAATCTACCCCGACCTTACCCAAAAGGTCTACGATTTCATGTAATTGTTCTTCATTTTTAACATCATTTACGGTAACCTTTGCACCCTGTTGAACGAGTGTTTTTACCGTTGGAATCCCAGAAGTTGCCAATCCTACGACTAAGACGCTTTTTCCTCCTAATATCATCCGATGCACCTGCTTTCGTCTATATTATAATTTCCTAATTTAATCCAAAAAGTCCTACAATGCATAACAAAAGCGTAACAGACCAAAAAACAACCACAACCTTTGTTTCCTTCCAACCTGATAACTCGAAATGATGGTGTAATGGGCTCATTTTGAAAATTCGCTTTCCCGTTAGTTTAAACGAAGCTACTTGCATCATTACTGATAGGGTTTCAGCAAAATAAATCCCCCCTACAATCGGTATAAATAGGGTCAGATTCATTAAAATAGCAATGGTAGCTATGGCACCTCCCAGTGCCATGGATCCTGTATCTCCCATAAAAACCTTGGCTGGATGAGCATTAAATCTAAGAAAACCAAGGGAAGCACCTGTCAAAGCACCACAAAAAACAGCTATACTTGGGTATCCCCAATTCATGGCTACCAAGCTGAAAAAAGAAGAAATAATGAGGGTAACACCTGCAGCTAAACCATCTAAGCCATCCGTTAGATTCACGCCGTTGGCTGTAGCCACCACAACAAAAGCAATAAAAGGAACATAGAGTAAACCTAAATCCAGATATTTGCCAGCTCCTTCTACAAAGGGTATTAGAATCTTTGTTCCTGAGATGGATGCATTGGCTTGATATAATGCAATGAGTACTGCAACCACAATTTGACCCAATAGCTTCTGATACGCCCTTAAACCTAAGTTCCGTTTTAGAACCACTTTAATAAAATCATCAATAAATCCGATAAGTCCAAAACCAATTGTAGCAAATAAAATAATATATAAGTCCTTGTTTAACATACCAGAAGTCAGGGCAGTAATTGTTATTGCTGCAATCATAATCAGCCCACCCATAGTTGGAGTTCCAGACTTTGACATATGGGACTTTGGGCCTTCGTCCCGTATGCTTTGCCCAACCTTTAATCTGTGTAACAATGGAATTGCAATTGGCCCTAAAATTAATGTAATGAAAAATGCAATAACGATTGTTACCACAAGCTGTGTATACTGTATCATTTACTTAGCTCCTCTCTTGTACATACTCAACGATCTCTTCCATCTTCATCCCCCGAGACCCTTTGATAAGAATTGCATCTTCCCGCTTCAATATCGCCTTCAGCACTTTTATGGCTTCATCATTATTTTCACAAAGGAAAATTTGATCGCACTGGAATCCATGCTCCATCGCGCCCCTAGCAATATGCCTGGCACTTCTACCCACAGTTACTATGATATCGATATTTTGTCCTTTCGTAATTTCAACCCCGACTTGATAATGGCCTTTTTCAGTGTATTCGCCCATTTCCAACATATCACCCAGACAAGCAATTTTTCTATCAGTAACCATCTTTTCTAATACTGATATGGCTGCTAACATAGAATCAGGACTTGCATTATAGGAATCATTGATTATCTTAATATTTTCCTTCGTCGTGAGGATATTCAACCGCATCTTGCTTCCGCCAAATTCTTCCAATGCTTCTTGCATTAAAGGTACCGCAACACCCATCTCTATACCAATGGCTATTGCCATTAAGGCATTATAAATATTGTGTTTACCAGGCACTGTGAGTTTAAAAGAATATTTATTCGAATCAATCCAAAGATCAAACTCACTTCCATATTCCCCTAAATCGCGAATCTGGTCAGCAATATAATTATACCTTCCATGAACTCCAATGTAAATTACATCGAACTCAAATTCTTTTTGTCTCAGCGTAGATAAATATTCATCATCTCCATTAACAATCAATCGACTATCTTTATGAAAATAGTTGGTAATCTCCATTTTAGCTTTCATAATATTCTCTTGGGATCCCAAGTGCTCGATGTGAGATAGGCCAATATTGGTAATTACTGCAATATCAGGCCGGACTAGTTCCGCCAATAAATCTATCTCACCAAGGTTACTCATTCCCATTTCTAAAACGGCAACCTCATGTTCTTTTTCCATCTGAAATATTGTTAAGGGAAGACCAATGTGATTATTGAAATTCCCTTGATTTTTTATTACATTGTACTTTTTTGATAGTACAGCATAAATCATGTCCTTAGTCGAAGTCTTACCTGTGCTGCCCGTTACACCAATAATGGGAATACAAAATTTACCAGCATAGTATTTCCCCAAATCTTGTAATGCCCTCAGTGTATCCTCTACAAGGATCACACACTGATCTTTATTTTTAAGCTCAACCCCATATTTCCTTCTTTCGCAAAGCACACACTGGGTGCCGCGGTGAAGTACATCCCCTAAGAAGCTATGACCATCAAACCGTTCACCTACCAAGGGAATAAATAGTTCTTCTTTTCCTACCGTTCTTGAATCTATTGAAATACCTAGAATCAATGTTTCTTCCCTACCATTTACTAGTTCACCCTTGGTTGCTAGAGCAATTTCTTTTACAGTTAGAGTGACCATTATATTTCCTCCCTCAGTATCTCCTGAGCAATTTTTTTATCGTCGAAGTCAATGACAGTGTTTCCAAAAATCTGATAAGTCTCATGACCTTTTCCTGCGATAAGCACAATATCGTTCTCTTTACTCATACGAATTGCTTCCCTGATGGCTTCTTTTCTATCTAGTATCATTTTATATTTGCATTGTGTCTTTTTTATTCCTACTTCTATATCATTTAAAATAGATTCAGGGTCCTCCGTTCTCGGATTGTCGCTGGTGATTACACAATAATCCGAAAGGTTGCCTGCAATTTCACCCATCATAGGTCGCTTTGTCTTGTCTCTATCTCCACCACAACCAAATACAGTGATCATCTTACCCGTTGCAAAGCCCTGTATTGTCTTTAGAATATTTTCTAAGGCATCTGGTGTGTGGGCATAATCAACAACAATGGTATGGTCCCCTGTATCAGGTACCAATTCAAATCTACCTGAAACACCATGAAAGGATTCTATGCCCTCCTTTATTTGATCAAAACTGAAATCTAATGTATAACATACACAAATGGCTGCCAAAGCATTGTATACCGAAAACAACCCAGGTGTATGTATCTTTACTTCACCTCTAAATCTAGGAGTAACCAAAGTAAGTATACTACCCTTCGATGACGTCTGAATATTTTCAGCATAAATATCTGCTTTACTATTCACACCATAGGTAATCAGGGTAGTGTTTAATTTTTTTATCTCCTCTGCTATCTCATTTCCATAGGGATCATCAATATTGATAATATTCGCTGCCGTGGTTTGATAAAAGAGCTTTGTTTTTGATTTTTTGTAGTTTTCAGTACTTCCGTGAAAGTCCATATGATCAGGTGTCAAATTTGTAAACACTCCAATTTCAAAACTAACATCTTCAACACGGCCAAGTTCTAGGGAATGGGATGATACCTCCATGGTACAAGTGTCCACATCGTTTATGCGCATTTCATGGAAAAGTCTATGCAGCTCTAAAGACTCTGGTGTGGTATTACTTGCCTTATATTCCTTCTCTAAGATCTTATAGGAAAGGGTGCCAATCAATCCACTCTTCACAAGATTCGTTTCCAAAACTTGTTTAATTAAATGGGTTGTTGTTGTTTTCCCGTTGGTACCAGTAACACCAATGATACGCATGTGATCAGATGGATTCCCATAATAATTGGCTCCCATTCTTGACAAGGCCCTTCTCCCATTTATCACTTTTACAACAGTTATATCAGGGCTAACATCCACATCCTTCTCTACAACGAGAACCTTTGCGCCCTTTTCTATTGCCTGGGGAATATACTGATGTCCATCGGTTTTCAGTCCTTCAATGCATACAAAGACATAATCTTCCCCAACGTTTCTTGAATCATAGGCAACTCCTTTGACATCTATATTCTTCTCTCCGAAAATATGTACGATTTCCAAATTTCTAATAACATCTATAAGTTTCATATGCTCTCTCCTTAAATATATTTCTTTATTATTTAGTATAGACGAGTCGGTATAATCGTAAACAAACCCATTAAAAGGCAACTTAAAACAAAGTAGTATTACTCTGTTTAAGTTGCCCTTATTCATGCTTTTGTTTCATTATAGCATATTCTCTAGGTAATCTACCTCATACACATTTTTTATCATATCATATACGCTCACTATTCATTTATTCACTATCTTTCTTTAGGTATAAAATGATAATGGATTTTTCGGGGACCTTAGCCCCTGGTTTTGGAAACTGATCTACTACTAAGACTCTAGGTTCCTCAACAGTAGCTGGTTCTGTATCAAATTGAAGGCCCTGATCGGCTAGTACTTTTGCCGCATCTTGTAGTGGTAAGTTTCTTATTTCTGGCACCACTACCTCTTGCTTCGCATAAGCTTGGGCTTCCTTCTCGTTATATTTTGGCTCAACATCTAAATAACGCAGACTATCTCGAAGAATATCATGGACTGCCGGTGCAGCAGTCAAACTTCCAAAATGAACACCCTGGGGTTCATCGACAATCACTAGAACAGCAAGTTTAGGATCATCAATAGGGGCTAATGCTACAAAAGATGAATACACCTTTCCTTTGGCATATCTTCCATCCTCAATCTTATCTGCGGTACCTGTCTTTCCTCCAATTCTATAACCTGGAATGTAGGAGCTCTTTCCTGATCCATCTGTTACAACTGTCTCCATGATGAGTCCCAATTCAGTGGCAGTTTTTTCTGATAGAACTTGACGTATCATTTTAGGTTCAAATCGATGTATTACATTATCATTATTATCAACCAATTCTTTTACCACCCTAGGCCTCATTAACTTTCCACCATTTCCGATGGCTGCAATACCATTAATTAGCTGCATGGGAGTTACAGAAATTCCATGCCCAAAGGAGATTGTAGCCAATTCTACTGGACCTACATTTTTCTGATTCTGTACAATCGAGCCACCTTCTCCAGGTAAATCGATTCCTGTTACCTTCGCAAAACCAAAGGCTTCTATGTATTTATAGTATTTTTCTACACCTAGTCGCTGACCTATTTCAATAAATGCGGGGTTACATGAGCTTTGAACCGTTTGTGCAAAAGTCTGGGATCCATGGGGCCTATAGTAACGCCAACATTTTATTCTTTGTCCTGCCACAGTAATAGATCCTGAGCAATAGAAGGGCGAACTCGGTTCTACAACACCCTCTTCTAAACCGGCTGCTGATGTGATCAACTTGAATGTTGATCCCGGCTCATAGGTATCACTGATGATAGGATTTCTCCACATTTCATTCCAAACTTTTTGTTTTCCTTTTGTATCTAAGACTTCGTATTCTCTTCTAGCACCTTCATTCGTAGGAATACGTGGTTCATTCGGGTCAAAATCAGGCTTTGTAGCCATAGCCAAAATATCACCCGTCTTCGGGTCCATAACAATAGCCATAACTTTTTTAGCCTTTGTGAGGACAACAGCATTCTCTATAGCCTTTTCAACAAAGTGTTGAATGGTCTCATCTATGGTTAAAACAACGTTTAACCCATCTTCAGGCTCATAATACTTCTCTGTCCCATAGGGCAATTGTCTTCCTACTGCATCGGTATTTTTAATCCATCTCCCTGGAAGACCGCTTAGATATTTATCATACTCCAATTCAATTCCAACAAGCCCCCTGTTGTCGTCGGTGGTATGACCTAGAATATGGGATGCAAAATTTCCAAAAGGATAGTAACGACGATTATCTTCGGCGACCCAAATCCCTGTAAGTTTTGCCTTTCGTATAGCGTCAGCCTTCTCTTTGTCAATCCACTTTTCAACTTTAACAAGCCCAACATTCTTTTTCAAAATCTTATTCTTTATTTCATCTTCATCCTTTTCGAGAATGTTTGCCAATTCCTTTGCAATTTCCTCACCTTTGTCAGATCCAAGAACCTCAGCAGGTCTAGACCAAACGGTATTCGTGCTAGCACTGATCGCCAGTTCTTTCCCATTTCGATCATATATAATTCCTCTTTTGGCTGGAATAGGTATATCCCTTGTCTGTTGTATGTGCGCCAATCGACGATAGTTTTCTCCGTTAACAATTTGTATCCATCCAATTCTAAAAACTAACAAAAACAATACAATACTTGTTGTAAATAGCAAAACAATCAATCTCTTCTTATGAACGATATTGGGTGACGACAATTCTGGTGCCTCCTCTACTTTGGAATCTAAGCATCAATCCAATAGGGAGTAAATCTTATGAAAAGTATCTTTTACTCCTGCTATTAAACTATAGTCTCTCTGATCAACGTTCTCTTCCATTGTCTCTTTCGCTTCCTGTGCACCTATATTGGCGGCATTATCTATGTTTAAATATACCATTTGATTTTTCGTAGGATACTGCATTCCTAGTTCTACAATAGCTCGTTCTTCGACGATCGTACTCTTTTTGAAAGTCTCAGCCTGCACTCTATAATTCTCAATCTGGCCTTCTAGTTGCCTAATCTCTGTTTCTAAAGCATGTACTCTATATTTTGTCTCCGTAAGAGATACATAACCCAAGAGGATAGCTACACAAAGACTAGCCACTATAACAACGCTGAAGATAATCTGAACTTTATGAGAAGCCCTCATTTTTTGATTTTTTTGATGAACCCGGGGTTGTTTCGCTATCTGTTGTTTTTGAGCATCTTCCAATGCGTAGTACTCGTGTTTTCTTTGTGCTACTACCAAATTTATTCACTCCCTTTTTTATTTAGAACCCTAAACTTTCTCAGCTACCCTTAGTTTCGCACTTCGAGACCTTGGATTCATCTCAAGTTCATTTTCAGATGGTAATATAGGCTTTCGCGTAATTACCTTTAACAATGCACGGCCATCACATCTGCATATTGGATATTCAGGTGGGCATTTGCATGCAGTGCTTAAATCTCTAAAAGCATTTTTCACAATTCTATCCTCTAGAGAATGGAATGTAATGATGCATATTCTACCACCTACATTTAAAGATTCTGTGATGTCGTTAATCGTTTGCCGCAAGATTCCTAATTCATTGTTTACTTCAATCCGAATTGCTTGAAAAGTCCTCTTCGCTGGATGAGGTCCTTCTCGTCTCGCAGCTGCAGGTATTGCTTTTTTGATAATTTCTACAAGTTCTCCTGTAGTTTCTATAGGCTTATTCTCACGTTCTTTTATAATAAAGTTAGCAATTCTTTTTGCCCACTTTTCTTCTCCATATTCATAGATGATGCCCATGAGCTCTTCCTCATCATATTCATTGACAATATCTCTTGCACTAAATTTTTGAGAAACATTCATTCTCATATCTAGAGGTGCATCCTGCATATAGGAAAACCCTCTACTGCTCTCATCTAATTGATAGGAGGATACCCCTATGTCGAGTATGATTCCGTCAATCTTTGAAATCTTTAGTTCCTCTAGTACGTCCTTTATATTTGAAAAATTACTATGGACAAAATGCTTTTTATTTCCAAAGCCTTCAAGCCTCTCCCTAGAAACATCCAGTGCTTCCTGGTCTTGATCGATTCCAATAAATGTACCACTGGCACTCAGTTTTTCGCAGACCTTCGATGCGTGTCCAGCACCACCTAGGGTTCCATCTACATAAACGCCATCCTCTTTTATATTTAATCCAGCTATTGTTTCATGAAGTAAAACAGAAACATGTTCAAAGCTCACAAAACCACCTACTTTCACATCGTTATTGCTAGTCTTTCCAGCAGTGAGATCAATTATTAGATTCCTAGTTGTGCCATTTTCTCCGCAATGTCATCATAGCTAAGATCCGCTGCTTCATTATAGTGATCCCATTCTTCTCTACTCCAAATCTCTACCCTTGTTGAAACTCCAATTAATATCGTATCTTTATCCAGTTTCGCATGTTCTCTTAGATTCGGTGGTATCGTAATTCTACCTTGCTTGTCCAATTCGCATTCAGTCGCTCCAGATAAGAACAATCTTACAAAAGCCCTTGCATCTCTACTTGTGAGGGGCAGCTGTTTGAGCTTGTCGTCAAAGTTCTTCCACTCATTTTCAGGGTACACAAACAAACAGTTGTCTAGTCCCTTCGTCACAATAAACTTTTCACCAAGTTCATCCCGAAATTTCGAAGGAATAATGACCCTGCCCTTTACATCAATGGTATGAAGATATTCACCTATAAACATATATTCCTCACTCCACCTTAGGGATTACCCACCACTTTCCACCACTTTCTACCACTTTTAATTAATTTCTGCAATAGTTTTGAAATTCCTCCTTTTAAAATGCATTTTTTTATCTTTTTTTCTAGGTCCTTGGTACCAAATAGAGAACGCAAAAAAAACCTTTAGGCCTAAATGCCTAAAGGTTTTAAGTATAGTTCTTAACAATTCTCTTTATAAAACGCTGTAATCAATTCATCAAGTTCAACACTTACTCTATAAATAGCATCATAATTATCTCCATTAGAAATAAGTGTATTTAGTTTTTGTCTCAATTCCTCGATATTGTATTTTAACATATCCACACCCCTTACATAATAAAGGCTTGTGGTAGATAGTGGTGGTACTAATATCATAGTATAATTGGATATACATGTCAATGACTTTAAGTGACATTTTTATTGCAATTGTATTACATTTATCTCTTTTTCTATCTCTTTCGAAGGAATTCTTGATAATTCTCAGGGCATTTCGCCCGCATATAGATCCATCTCACTATTTTTCGACATTTTCCAGTTTTCTCTTTGCGAACATAATATACCCAAAAACGACAATTGTGATGAGACTAACCAATTGGGCAGTTCTAAAAGGCCCAATCATTAGACTATCTGTCCGCAATCCCTCAATAAAAAATCTTGCAATAGAATAAAGAATGGCATATAAGAACAATAATTCTCCTTGAAACTTTTTCTTACTGTCATACCACAACAAAAAACCACATACCATAAAGTTCCACAAGGACTCATATAAGAATGTAGGGTGTACCTTTACACCGTCAACAATGATTCCCCACGGGAGGTCCGTTGGTCCACCATGGGCTTCTTGGTTCACATAGTTCCCCCACCGCCCAATGGCTTGACCTAATATGATACTAGGTGCAGTGATATCAGCCATTTTCCAAAATTCAAGCCTATGGTGCTTGCAAAAAAAATATCCAACTATGACACCAGCAATTACACCCCCATGAATGGCCAATCCACCCTCCCGTATATTTATCATTCTGAAAAAATCACCTTCGTAATAGCTCCAATTAAAAATCACATAGTATATACGGGCTCCTATGATGGCACTGGGCACAGCAATGAGGACTAGATCTAGTATCCTTTCTTCATTTATATTTTCTTTCTTAGCCCTATGTATTGCCAAAAGAGCAGCGAGTACGATGCCTAAAGAAATCAATATCCCATACCATCGTATGGATAAACCAAATAATTCAAATGCCACTGGATCCATATGACTCACCTCCATAAAATGATTAGGTTGCCAGCAGCACTGGCAACCCCTCAAGTTCATTATAGTGAATTTTTACCTTAAAATCAATTATTTCGGATGAATCACTGATATTACACATTTTTCTGGATCAAAATGGCTTTTAAATCTTCGGGTCACGGTTTCAAAATTGATTCCCCTCAACACCTCAATATATTCTAAGAGGTTAATACCCTTAAAGTAATAAGGTACAAAGGTATTCGCTATAAATTCTACAGAATTATAATATCCTAAGTGTTGTCCGATTTGCTTCTTTTGTATCCTATCAAAGTCGTCAGGATTTAGGCCTCTTTCTTTCATCTGCGTGATATGTCCAATAATCTTATCCAACACTTCATGAGGATTTTTTGACTCTCCACCCAGCATGGAGTACCCATAGTCAATTTCCCCAGTATACTCGTGTTCGAAAGAATCATTAATTAGTCCCTCTTCGTAAAGCTTCGTATATAATTCAGAGCTCCTGCCAAATAACATTTCTAGCACGATTCTTGTAGAGATATCTTTGGCAAGCAATTCCTTCCCCCTCAACCCATTATCAACATCTTTAAAAGCAATATTGAAAAGCGGAATAGATACTGCTAATTTTTCTTCCACCTGTTTTTGGACAATATGATCCGGTTCCTTAGGATAAATTCTTTCAACCGATTCCACTTCCGTCACAGGTCCATTCCCCAAGGTTTCTATTACAAAATCAAATACCTCATTTTTATCCAATGCTCCCACAATAAACACAATCATATTTTTAGGCGTATAGAAAGCATTATAGCAGGTATACAAATCATCCTTGCTTATCTTGTAAATACTCTCCACAGTCCCTGCAATATCGGTTTTTACAGGGTGTTCATGGTACATGGCCTTCAAGGCATTAAAGAACACTTTCCAATTTGGGTTATCTTCATACATTCTAATTTCTTGGGCAATGATACCTTTCTCTTTCTCAACATTCTCATCAGTGAAATGGGGAGCTCTAACGAAATCAAGAAGGAGCTTCAAATTTTCATAAAACTTATCGGTAGACGAGAACAAATAACATGTAGATGTAAAATTGGTGTATGCGTTTACACTAGATCCCAACTCAGAGAACTTATCAAAAACACTACCTTCTGGCTCTTCAAAAAGCTTATGTTCTAGAAAGTGAGCGATGCCGTCGGGCACAGTAATTACTTCCCCCTTGGAGGCATTTTTGAATTGACTATCATTGGAACCATAGTTTGTAGCAAAAACTGCATATTGCTTTGTATAACCCTCTTTGGGCATAAAAAATATCTTTAAGCCATTTGATAATTCTGTAGAATATATGGTTTCTTTGAGCAGCTCGCTGCTGGTTGTATCTATTCTCATCTTATCTGCCCTCCTTTTTATCCCGGAGAAAGTAAACTGTATCCAATTCAATACCCTTACTCGAATCAACAATCGCTTCCTTAGTCACTTTTCTGATTTTATCAATAATCTCATCCAAGCTATCTGGATTATTGCTGATGACCTGAGTATAATAAAAATCTGCCAGCATACCCGGCGTATCTGTCATGGATCGAATAGACGTTATGATCGAATTTTTAGCACTTTCAATATCCTCAGTCGTAAAACTACCCTTTCTCATCTCTTCCATCTCTTTCCCAATCAATTCCACTGTCTTGTCATAATTATGGAATTCGATACCTGAGCTAATCAGCATAAGAGATTTAAATTTCTCAATCCTTGAGAATATATAATAGCAGAGACTTTCTTTTTCCCTAACATTTTTAAATAACTTCGAATTAGGACCTCCGCCTAAGATATTTGAAAATACCACCAAGGGATGATATAGTTCACTTTCAAATGGCAAGTTTGTCCTATAGCCCAAGGTTAGTTTCCCTTGGGAAATATCCATCTGATCTTCCACCTGTTTTACATTTGTAGGTTTAAATTGAATATCTTCCCGTTCAACAGACAGCTTGCTTCCAGGTGCAAAGGTTAAATGCTTCAAAATTAGTTTCTCGATTATCTTTTCATCCATATCACCCACAACAAAAACATCTACCTTTGAACTATCAATAACTTTTTGATAGTGCTCATAAAGAGACTCAGAAGATATTTTTTCTAAGTCTTCAACACTTCCGTATTCATAGAGAGAAAAATTCTCACCCTCACACATCTCTTCAATACACCGTTCAAGGGCATAGCTCATCTTATCGTTAATTCTGCCCTCAATTCGCTCTTTCAAATTATCTTTTTCTTGCTCAACATACTGGGTATAGAACGTATTCTCTTTCAAATAGGGTTTATGAATAATTTCATTTAATACAGACAATCCTTTTTCAAATACATTCTTTTCCTCTAGATATTTATCACCAGCCAATTGAAGAGCAAACTGAATAATATTCCTTTCGCCTTTTTTTGAAATATCACTGCTAAGAGATGCCCCGTACAAACCTTCTAGTTCCTTTGAAAGGGCCATAGAAGTAGGATAACTTTCAGTACCCCGGGGTAGAACCATAGAAAGCAAAGCATTTTTTGTAACTTCTTTTCTTTCTAAAGGTCTTTGTAAATAGACACGAACCAAGTTTGTTTTGAATTTATCTGTCTTTATCATATGCAGATGAATTCCCTGCCCTAATTCAATTGGAGCCAATCGTTTCAGCAATTCTATCCCTCCACTACTTTTTTATCATTTTATTCGTTAAACAATTCCTAGCTACTATTTATTATGGATATAATTTACCATAATATTCATTTTATATTCTAGTAAATCTTCGTTATTCCTGCACATTTAACAACCTAATTCTATTCTCCAGTTCTTCAATCACTAAATTTTCAACACCCCAGCCATCGATATATTCCATATCTATGCCTTGCTGATCTTCTACTTCTCTCATAAACTTGTGAATATAGGCTTGATTTTCAATTTTATCCAAAAAATCATGAACGGATGTAAGATATATTTTCCCTACACCATACACCCTCAGTTGCTGAACCGCTCCCTCAAGGACTTTGTCACTACTCACCATATCCAATGTGATAACTTTTCTACTTTCGATCCCCTGCTTTATGAGTAAGGACTTAATTTTGTCCATAAATAACAACTCTCTCCTCATGTTTTTTGTCCCAATTTCTATTTGACTTGTCTTCATATTGCTGCTAGCCATTAATACGATGCCAATATCGCCTACAGCCTTTTCCTGATCCTCACCCATGATTCTTTCTACTATTGCCTTCGCTATCTTCTCGCTGTTCCACAGTGAATCCCCGTGGCGTACCATAGTTTTGCTTCGGATTAAGTAAGGCATCATCATACGGTTGCCTTTCGCGATTTCTTCTAACGACTCTCCAATGCTGATAGGCTGAACAATTACCTTATCGTAGTTTTCTTTTAAAATAATTTGATCCATTACTTCGTGATAATATGGCTTGGCTTCCGCATAGGAAATATATACATTATATTGGGGAGCCAAAAGTCGCCCAAGCTTTTGTTGGATGATGGTTGCTTTTTCTTGGTAGCGACTTATTCCAAGTTCTTCGTAAGCTTTCTTATAATGGTATAATTTCAAGGGGATTGTTATCTCCCCTATCCCCTTTTTCTCTTCTCTATAATTTTTAAAAGCTAGAGGTACATTGTATCTTACAGATTCACCATCAAAAACCAACAGCACAGCTACGTTTTCTCTGTTGGTTACGTTGTTTAACCCTATATCATGACTTTCTTGTATAGATAAACATCCAACAACCAAGTATGCCATAACCATACCTACAAGTACACTTATAACATTTCTTCGATAATAGCACCAATCTACTTGCTTTCGCTTGGTAATGAACCTATAAGTCAACACACTTATAAAAGCTATCGCTGCTTTCTCATAAGTTCCTAAGAAAACTAAATATATTAATATGGACGAGCCGAAAGCAAATGACAATAGAAGTTCTTTCAGGAATATTAGTTTCTTCATGGCAAATCCCTCCTGTTCTATTCTATTGTCACCTTGTTGCAAATATGAAGAAAAGAATGGGATTATGACATAACCCCATTCTTTTCTTACATAGATTCTCTCATGTCACGCAGTAAATTTTGCATCTCATCAGCCATCCCCGTCAAGGGTTGTCCCTGTGATATATTCTCAGCAACCCGTCGAATTCTCTCTGTTAATCCTGAGTCTGCTGTAACATATACCCTATCAATAAGATTATCCATACCTTGTACTTTTCTTTCAATATCTTCTCTTAAGCCTCTATTTATTACTTTTGTATTTTTTTGCTTCATCACAATACCAATCAGAGCCGTTCCATCCGTCACAACCACATATGAATTGTCTGCTTCAGGAAACTTATCGATTTCTCCTTTGAGACGCTCAGCCCTAGTATTTAAATCATTCACATTTATGTTTTGTTCCGCTACACCTTCCTCATTTGTATAGGGCACGGGTCTTCGTGCAGGCTGACATCCGATAATAAGTGTTGTCATCATAATCAGCACTAGGATGAATATCATTGTTTTCTTCAAGGCAAATACCTCCTAATCATTGTTAGTGAACAGCGTTAAACATGGCTTGAATTTCATTTTGTTTAGTATTGGGCAATTTAATTTTTAATTCTCTAATCATTTCATCATCAATGGTTGGCCTTTCTGTTTCTCCTAGAATTCTAGCACAAACATTCCTGCTCAAATGTGAATCCCTATGATTATCTACATAGTATAAGATTTCCTTGATTTGCTTTTTTCTATCCAAATTTATCACCTATCCTTCGTCATTTATAAATAGTATAAGTAGATATAGTTTTAGATATTCTAAATGTAAACAAAGATAATTTGTTAATTTGTTGAACTAAACCCTTATATCAGTTATAATTTTGTCTGTATGTATTTTGACCAAAGAAAGCTTTGAAAAGGAGATTATTTGATGAAATTAGGTATTGTAGGTCTACCAAATGTTGGTAAAAGCACCCTTTTTAATGCAATCACCAAAGCAGGGGCAGAATCGGCAAATTATCCGTTCTGTACTATCGAACCCAATGTTGGTGTTGTACCGGTTCCAGATAAACGATTGGATGTACTTCAACAAATGTATGATTCAAAAAAACTTGTTCCTACTGCCATAGAATTCTATGATATTGCAGGATTGGTAAAGGGCGCCAGTAAAGGCGAGGGGTTAGGCAATAAATTCCTAGCCCACATCCGTGAAGTAGCTGCCATTGTCCACGTTGTCAGATGTTTTGAAGATCAGAACATTATCCACGTGGAAGGCACCGTTGGCCCACTTCGAGATATTGAAACGATTAATATCGAATTAATATTCTCAGACTTAGAAGTCATCGAGCGCAGAATCCAAAAAACACACAAGGCGGCCAAAACCGACAAATCCGCAAAAGCAGAATTAGATTTACTGAATTTAATTAAAGACACCCTTGAAAGTGGCAAATCCGTAAGAGCCCTTGATCTTTCTACAGAAGAGCAAGAACTCATAAAGAGTTTTGGCTTACTCTCTTATAAGCCAATCATTTATGTTGCCAATGTCTCTGAAGAAGATTTACTTGAAAACAATGGAGACAATAGTCTGGTGCAGCAAGTAAGAGAGCATGCAAAAAATGAAAATGCAGAAGTTGTTGTCGTATGTGCAAAAATCGAATCTGAAATCTCAGAATTAGATGAAGAAGAAAAGCTCGAGTTTTTACAGGAAGTTGGCTTAGAAGAATCAGGTCTCAATCAACTCATTAAGGCTGGATATAGGTTGCTAGGGCTTATAAGCTTTTTAACGGCTGGTCCTCAGGAAGTAAGAGCGTGGACCATTAGAAGGGGCACAAAAGCACCTCAAGCTGCTGGGAAAATTCACTCTGATATTGAGAGAGGGTTTATCCGAGCCGAAGTGATCGCTTATGACGAATTGGTTGCTGCCAACAGTATTAGTGCCGCTAAAGACAAGGGTCTTTTACGCCTCGAAGGCAAAGAGTATGAAGTGAAAGATGGAGATGTCATTCTCTTTAGATTTAACGTGTAATAAAAGCAGTGGCTGTCAGCCATTGCTTTCTTACTTTGATCAATTTTCTTTATAGATTCAAACTATAAATGATATGAATAAGGCCTAGTAGGAAGAATGATTATCTTTCCTATCACTACACAGATTCTCTCATTCCTAAGATAATATTAGATTTAAACCCAATTATAGTATATAATAAGATAGTAACCACTGATTGATAAAAAGTATACTATTAAAAGGAGTAAAAGATATGTCAAGTAAAAATATGGAAATGATGAAAAAGATTATAGAAGATAAAAAAAAGGCTGGAAATTCTTCAACTACAAAGCCAGATAAAAAGATTGGCACGGTTCAAAAGGCTTTTAATAGCAAGAAAACTGGCGGGTCATTAAACAAATAGTATTTTCTAAAATAGAGACTAAGAAACCAGAAGAATTTTCTTCTGGTTTCTTAGTCTCTATTTTCGCTTACTAATAAACATTTGTGTATATATATAACCATACTTTTGACTTGCTCTCACACCGATTCCGATATGGGTGAAATCGGGGCTAAGAATATTTTGTCGATGTCCCGTTGAATTCATCAAGGCCTCATGAGCTTTTTCTACGGTAGCATTCCCTGCTAAGTTTTCTCCTGCAGTTAAATATGAGATTCCAAAATTTTTCATCATGTCGAATGGACTACCATAGGTCGGTGAATTGTGACTAAAATAGTTTTTATCGACCATGTCTTGCGATTTGATTCCCGCTACACGAGCAACTTCCAAGTCTACGGTTAATGGAGATAATCCGTTCTTTGTTCTTTCCCGGTTTACCAAATCTACCATCTGCTGTTCTTGGCCACTCAACTTATTAGTCGTTTGTGGTGCTGCTTGTGTAGTATTTTGAGCTCCTTGATTCCTCTGGGTTTGTTGAGGCTGTTGTGCCACTTGCTCAGGTTGTTGCGTCCCTTGTGGTTGTTTTACCTGTTGTGGAGGCTGGATTTTTGGAGTCTCCTTGTTTTGCCCTTCCTTTATAACTGGAATGGCGTTGGTACCTTCAACGGCACCTACTTGATTGTTATCAAGCTGGACTACATACCAATCTCCAATCTGTCCTAGAACTTTTGTTACATCATCTCTTTTTAGATTTCCTATGGTGTTAAAATTTTTGCCTGCACCCGACTTAACTTCAGCTGTATCCGCTGTAATCCTACAATTCCTTACTTCCCCTACCTCGAATATTGAAGATTGATTCGTCTCCAAATTCTGACCGCCTGCATTTGTATTTTGCTGCGGCGTTGTAGCATTCCGTTGTTGGTTCATAGTACCTTGTTGTGGTGCTGTAGTATTCTGTTGCTGGTTCGTAGCATCTTGCTGTGGCACCGTTGGTCTTCGCTGTGGTTCCACAGTTGGTGCACAGGCCGTGAATACCATGAATACGATAAGAATCATAATTGAAAACTTTTTCATTTTTTTATCACCTCAATACTATTATTTCCCGTCTTGTCAATTTGATAAATTTAATATCATCCATTGACATAGCAAATAATAGTAGCATTGTCATTATCCTCCAGCTTAAATCACCGATCATATCATCTCATTTAATCCCAAACCTACGATAGAACACGATTGCCATCCAACATCTAATGGATTGAGTGTACCCTGTTATATCAATATTCTACTCACCTATATGTTGATATTGAAAGCTCCATTTGAAAAGCCTACTCAACATATAAAGTGGTTTATATACAAATAAAGTCTTTAGTATTTTTTTCTTTTCTCTATGAATCGTGATCATCTCTTGTCCATAATCAAAGGATAGGCTTTCATTTTTTTTCATCAACATAGCGATATTCGTCCCACCATCATAATGAAAATCATATCCCAAAAATCGTGAAAACTTTTCAAGTTTTTCAACTCGTTTATCGTTAAACACCGATTCATTTTTACGACTATCCACAGTGGATACTTCATCAGACAAAGGAGGGCGCCCTTGTTCTGCATATTTAATATTTCCCACTACATCACCGCTTTCCAGAATGGTAGTACCCCATTGTCCCGAAATCCTATTGAGCAGGTCAACAACAGCCCTACCATCTTTGCCTTGCACTGGTATGGGGCGACAATGATTTATCTGTACGGGTATAATATAGATATTTGTGATTCCCTCGGATCCGATTTCTAAATTAAAAATCATGGAAGTTCTACTCAATTGACTTGTTGAGTTAAAAACAAAATTACCTAAACTGTATACAATAGGCTTATTCTTATATAATTCAATCCCTTGCAACACATGGGGATGATGTCCCATGATCACATCGGCACCACTATCGATCATCATTCTACCGAATTTTATTTCATCCGCTTCTGGGTATTGGGCCAACTCCTTTCCCCAATGTACAGAAACAATTAAAAAATCTACATTTTCCCGAGCTTGTCGGATTGTCTCTGATACATTTTTTGCATAATGATCGTACCCACTCAAAATTCCAGGCCTTTTCTCCGTTGCGTACCAACTCACATCATAAATCACCCTCGAAAATGCTAAAAAACCTACTTTCATCCCCTTCACATCCCAGACAACAGGCTGTAATGCTGCCCCAATATCCCTTCCACCACCAGCATACTCAATTCCATGTTCCTCTAAATGGTCTAGGGTTTGTTTAAATCCTTCCTGTCCATAGTCAAGAGTGTGATTATTAGCAATAGATACACCATCCACACCCCCGTTGACCATACCCTTCAAGGATTCAGGCTTCGACTGGAAGCTATACTGTTTATTTACATCTATTTGCCCGCCAGTTCCTACCGAAGTTTCCAAATTCCCCAATACCAAATCACTGGCTCCGAAAATTGGACTTACATGCTCCCAGGGATAATCTACATCGTTATTCGCGATATATCGAGCCACAGTGCCATCTAACAAAATATCTCCAACTAAAGATATTCTTATGGTATCCGTAGCTTCCACTTGTCCATAAATAACTTGACCTAGGCATAATACAAGAATTACAATCACGGATATCGCCTTTTTAATCACGGGTATATCACTCCAATATCATCAGATTCTAATCATGTTGTGCATAGCTTGTATATACGTTCTTCGAGTTTATTACTCAATCCATTAACCAACTACTTTCAGTATAAATCAAGGATGCCGATGTGAAAAGAAAAAAGAATGGTTTTCACCATCCTTTAATAGCCACCATCGACTGTATCCACACCCTTTACTACTGCCACAGATGCACTTACCCCTAGACGGCTAGCACCCGCTTCAATCATCGATATTGCTGTTTCATAGCTGCGTATACCTCCCGAAGCTTTTACCCCTAAGCGATCACCTACTACACTTTTCATAAGCTTTACATCTTCTATAGTCGCTCCACCAGTTGAAAACCCTGTTGAGGTTTTTACGAAGTGGGCGCCTGCTTCCATAGACAATTCACAAGCCTTAATCTTTTCTTCTTCTGTTAACAAAGAAGTCTCAATGATTACCTTCAAAAGAATATTTTCTTGCAAAGCATCAACTACACCTTTGATGTCTTCTCTAACATAATCATATTCCTTATCCTTGAGAGCACCGATATTGATTACCATATCTATTTCATCTGCACCGCTTTCAATGGCTATTCTTGTTTCGTATGCCTTAGCCCTCATATCCATGGCTCCTAGAGGAAACCCCACTACAGCCGTTATTTTAACATCACTCCCATGTAATTGTTCCTTTACGAAAGGTACGTAGGACGAATTTACACAAACAGAGTAAAAATCATACTCTTTTGCTTCCTCTGTGACACGAACCACATCTATTTTTTGTGTCTCAGGTTTCAAGATGGTGTGATCAATGTATTTGGCAATATTCATTGAAATAGCCCCCTCGTTTATTATAAAATTTCAATAACTGCTCCATTCTTTAATCCAGCAGCATTTCCTTCATCTATGTCCACGTGCATTTCAAGGGCATAAGTCTCATGAACTCTCACAAGTACACTGTCGAAAATCAAACCCCTTCTACCGTCCACTCTTACACAAACAACTTGTTTGTCTATTAGCCCCATTCTAGCAGCATCTGAAGTATGCATATGAATATGTCTAGCAGCAGCGATTATTCCCTTGTCTATTGTTACTTCACCCTTAGGTCCTCTAATAAGAGCACCTGGACTGCCTTCAAGATCACCAGAATCTCTTACAGGCGGTGTTACCCCTAGAACAAAACCATCTGTTAAAGAGATTTCAATTTGTGTTTCATCTCTAGCTGGTCCTAAAACTCTTACCCCTGTCAGCGTGCCCTTTGGTCCAACGATATCAACTTTCTCATTGGCTGCATATTGTCCTGGTTGAGATAAATCTTTCATCTTAGTCAATTCATAGCCTTCACCAAAAAGAATATTGATGTGCTCCTCGCTCAGATGAAGATGTCGGTTAGATAGTCCTACTGGTACTTGCATGATGTTCATGAAAACTCCTCCTACTCTTATATATCATTGAAATTAAAGATATTGTATACATAATACGCATTTATTATATCTCTATCATCCTCAAAAATCAAATGAATAGATTAAAATATTAACAAAGTATTTTAATTTGCTTTTGCCCAAACAAATAGCAAGAGCTCTCCCCCTTGCTATTTTGTCAATTTCCCTTGCACTGCATTCACTTTTCCTTCCATTGAGGCTGCTTTATCTCTACGATCATCGATTTTTATTGTAGTTGCTACCCTTAAAGCACCTTCTTGGAACGGTACTTCATGCATCTTTCTTATGATTTGGAGTATAACATCTAATTCACCTTCAATAATTGTACCCATAGGTGTCAATTGATATTGAATATCCTTTTCTTCTTGTAGTACTTTATGACAAGCAGCCACATAATGACTAATGCTGGTTGTAGCGGTCCCTATGGGGACAATCACGAGTTCAACAATTGCCACTTTTTTCACCTCCTAAGACTTAGTTAATTCCTTTCCAATACGATATGCTCTATCAAGGATATCACTCCGGTTACCTGTAAATTGTTCGTCAGTATTATCTACTAGTAAGTTATAGGTGTACGCCGTATTGATCGCTTTAAAAAATAAATCCATCACCAAGGTAGCTCCAATAAAGCCTTCATCTGATTGCTTTGCGCCCCCCGTACAAACAAAGACACCTTTTCGCATTCTACCTTTATCAATCGTTGGCTGATTGAATACATATTTACTGGACCAAAAAGCTTGACAGCGATCAATCATCATCTTTGTGATTCCAGTGACAGAATTAAAATACAAAGGGGATCCTATCACAATAATATCAGATTGATTAAATTTTTCGTAAATCTCTGCCATATCATCTTTTATAAAGCATACTCCTGTTTTACCACATGCATTACAAGATACACATGGATTTATAGTCAATTTACTTAGCAATATTTTCTCAATTTCAATCGATTCAGTAGATAGTCCACTTATTATCTTCTCAATCAAAATATCTGTATTCATTTTACTTCTAGGACTCCCTAGTATAATCAATGCTTTCATTGAATTAGCCTCCCTAGATCAAACTATTGTTTTTCTTATTTTATCTTACTATAACGAAATCTCATTTCCAAGGCCAAGTCCATGGTCCTTCTAAAAAAAGAAAAAAAGAGCACCAAGTGCTCTTATTCTGCTCCCCATTTTCCTTTTTTCATATGAATCTCCAGCTCAGCAACGATCATTTTTCTTAAAAAAATCGCTTGCTCCTTTGCCTTATTGAATATAGCCACACATCCCGGATCTAGATCATCTTCAATACCTGCATCTGCGATATCTTCAACCTCTTGTAGCACATTATAAAGTTCCATATGTAATCCATTGCTAAATTCAGACCGTACAACCTTTGTTATGTCTTCCTCTTTTAATTCAACAAACTTTTCTTTTGGTGCTCCACATTTCGGACACTTTTCAGGCGCCTCATCTCCTGTATGAATATAATTACAGACTTCGCACTTAAATAATTTCATCTCCATCATCCTCTCCTAACAATTTCATCATTACATATATATACTTATCCCTTCTCATTATACCTCAAACATCTTTAATAAAAAAATTTGCATGTTATTACCGAATAGCATCAATTCTATTTACAATTTCCTCTTCACTCATTTCATCGGCATTTAACATAACCACATACTGATTATTCGATGGTATCCTTTCGCTTGTCATGCTAGGAGGCTGAGAATAGCCTACACTTTCTGAATATATAAGGGCATCAATAGGCTCCTCAACACAATTATAATCGGTTACAAAATAACCTTTACTCCTTAATTTACTCGCAATACCATCCAATCCACTCTGAACAGCCACAACTTTACCGTACATACCATAACCTCCTGAATTTCTCATTTTTCTATAGTTTTCTCATTTTTTCAATAGATATTCAGTAAGTATAGTATACGGTTCTTTCTTTTAACGTAAAAAAGAATCTCCATTTAACACTAAACCTATATCGGGAGATCCTTTTATCTTCATGTTTTAAATCCAATATGTAATTCAACTTAACCCATTGCTCGCTCCAGCTTATCAAGATGCTGCAAAGGAAACATTCTTAATAATTCTTTAAATTGCTCAACAGTAAGACCTTGAGATGTTGTATAGATTTCAATTTTTTCATCCACATCAGCATTTCTAAATTTTTCTTTAATCTGATCAAAGTTTACTATACCTTCCATCGTATCCCTCCTTTGTTTAGATAACTATTAGACAGTAATAGTATAGGAGTTCTAATGAATTTTTATTCCAGCTTAACTATTTTCATTGGAAGACGTATCAACTTTAATCTTTATTTTTCATATACCTCTCTCTTTAAGACAGCTATATAGGGTAAATTTCTATATTGTTCGGCGTAATCGATGCCATACCCTACTATAAATTCATCGGGAATATCAAATCCTTTATAATCCACAGGAATGTCCACCTTACGCCTTTCAGGCTTATCCAACAATGTACATATCTTTAGACTATTTGGTTTTCTAGATAATAGGTTATCACATAAGTAATGCAGTGTTAGTCCCGTGTCAATAATATCTTCGATTACTAGCACATCTTTCCCTTCAATGCTGTAGTCTAAATCCTTTATGATCTTTACGACACCTGAGCTCTGGGTAGACAATCCGTAGCTGGATACAGCCATAAAATCAATCTTCACTGAGGTTGTTATCTTTCGCATTAAATCACTCATAAATACATTAGCACCTTTTAAAACTCCAATCATTAACAAGTCTTTCCCTCGATACTCTTTTGTAATCCGGCATCCAAGTTCAGTTATTTTCTCATCCAATTGGGCTGCGGTAAACAAAACTTCCTTAATATCTTTTTCCACAGACTTCACCTCACTAATATTACTATGGTCATTATAGCATACTTTTATAATAAATGTATATTTTTATGTTATTTTAATATATTGTTCGTGTTTTTGCAAGAGAAAAGCCATCTATTGAGATGGCTTTTGGAAATCTACATACTTCAATTCAGACTCTAAATACCTGGCTAAGGCATAGATTACATCCGATAAACGATTGACATATTTCATTAAAATTTCACTTACCTCTTCATTGCTACTCAGTGTCAGGATCCTTCGCTCTGCTCTTCTACATACCGTTCGTGCCACATGTAAAGCTGCGCTTCCTTTGTTACTGCCAGGTATAATGAATTTATCTATTTTATCTATTTTCTCCAAATATTGATCTATAATTTTTTCCATGCTTTGCACATGTCCTTCATGAATTTTCTCAGGAAATTTCTCGCGATCCCTGGTAGCTAGTTCCCCAGCCACGTCAAAAAGCTCTCTCTGTATATTATATAGAATATCCACAATATCCCTATCCTCAATAAAATTTCTTGCAAATCCTAAGTTAGAGTTCAATTCGTCAATGGTACCATAGCTTTCCACCCTAAGACTATCCTTTTCTACCCTTGCGCTATCATATAAACTAGTTTGTCCTTTGTCCCCTGTTTTAGTATATATTTTCATGCAGGCATTACCTCCTATGATTTCTTTCATAAATATAATACCCAAATCCACTTCACATACACATCAAACCCTTATAAAAAAGAAGAACGTCCCTCAAAGGGACGTTCTATTCATCATCTATTTTATAATCCACATTATCAATAATCTTTCCTTTATCAAACTCGTTGGATATTTCAGAAGGAAGATATTTTTCAAGTTCATCAGAAATCCGGCCCATAATATACGTGATCACCACTGCGTCATCAATAAATCCAAGTCCCAATACTGGATCTGGCACAATATCAATAGGACTTACCACATAAATAATACCTAAAACAACCATAGCCTTTTTCCAAAATAGTGTTTGAGGATCCTTTAGGTACCTAGGCAAAAGGCCGATTTTCTTTATTAATGTCCATGAAGCCCTTAACCATGTCTGATTCTTACTGCGACTTCTTTTCATCTATTCGCCTCCCCTCTAACACTAGTTTAGCTTAGGATATGTTGTTTTTCAACAAATTATTTAAATAGGGGATATACCACCGGATTATCTTATATGATCGTCTTAAAGTAAGTAAACCTAAAAACTAGGTGCAGGATGTTTTTGGTTTTTACCGAGATATGCCTCCTGTATAGAAGGGTCCTTAATTAGTTCCTTTCCTGCTCCACTCTTTACAATCCTCCCTTGTTCCAATACATAGGCCTTATCTGCAATAGAAAGGGCTTTGTATGCATTTTGTTCAACCAACAATATGGTTTTATTTAGATCCTTAATTTCTTTAATAATTTCAAATATCGTTTTGATCAGCATGGGAGCAAGACCCAAGGAAGGTTCGTCTAACAATATCAATTCAGGATTACTCATCAACCCCCTACCCATTGCAAGCATCTGCTGTTCTCCCCCACTAAGGGTTCCTGCCACCTGATCCATTCGTTCTGCCATTCTAGGAAAGAGCTCATAAACCTTTTTAAAATCTCTTTCAATCCCCTCTTTATCTTTTCTAAGGTAGGCACCCATGATTAAATTATCTCTCACGGTTAGGTTTGCGAAAATTAGTCTCCCTTCTGGAACTTGAGATATTCCAGTTTCTACGATCTTATGGGGTATCTGGGATATGCCACGTCCTTTAAACAATATCTGTCCTTCTTTAGGCTTAATCATACCAGAGATAGCATTTAGTAAGGTTGATTTTCCCGCTCCATTGGCTCCAATGATGGATACGATTTGACCTTGCTCTACCTCTACATCTACCCCTCTCAAAGCATGGATACCGCCATAATATACATGCAAGTTTTCTACCTTTAGCAATGCTCTTCCTCCTCCCCTAGATAAGCCTCTCTCACTTTCGGATTTTCTTGAATTTCTTGAGCAGTGCCTTCCGCCAGTTTTTGACCGAAATTTAGAACCATGATTCTATCACAAACACCCATAATAAGATCCATATGATGCTCAATCACAACAACGGATAAATGAAAGTTATCCCTAATTTCTTTAATCAGCGACATTAGTTTCATCGTTTCATCAGGGTTCATTCCAGCAGCAGGCTCATCCAACAGAAGCAGTCTAGGATTAAGAGCCAACGCTCGGGCGATTTCAAGTCTACGCTGCATGCCGTAGGGTAGGTTGGAAGCCATGATATCTTTCTGATTACTCAACCCTAAAATTCCCATAAGTTCCTTAGCTTTCTCCTGTAGATTCTTTTCTTGCTTCCTATACTTAGAGTTTCTTAACATGGTGTCCAAAATACCATATGTCCCATTTTCATGACATGCAGTCAGAATATTTTCATAGGTGGTTAACTTCTTAAAAAGCCTAATATTTTGAAAGGTTCTGGTAATCCCACATCTTGCAATTTCATAAGGTTGAAGATTATCAACGGACTTACTCTCGAAATTAATTTCTCCTTCGGATATTTTATAAATTCCTGTAATCAAATTAAAAATAGTTGTTTTTCCTGCTCCATTAGGGCCTATAAGACCAAATATACTGTTTTTTTCTACTTCAAAACTTACATTCCCTACTGCAGTTAATCCCCCAAACGTTTTCGTCACATTCTTACATTCTAATATACTCATTTCCGATTCCCTCCTAACGCCTTGATATGTTTGACTTTATTCATGAATCGGAAGAGAAAGCTTTTAATATTGGAAGGCGTAAGTTCATATCCTCCCATGAGCCCTTGGGGCCTTGATATCATGATAAAAATCACAGCTGCGCCATAGACTACCAACCTCCATCTATCGAAGCTTCTCAGGGCTTCAGGCAGGGCAGTAAGGATGATTGCACCTAAAACACTCCCTGAAATGCTTCCCAGTCCTCCAAAGATAACGATGATTGTCAATTCCGTGGATTTAATGATTTGAAACATTTTGGGTTGTAAAAACCCTAAATAATGTCCATATAATCCCCCAGCTACCCCTGCATAAATTGCGCTTATTACCAAAGACTTCATTTTATATCGAAAAACATCAATTCCAATAATTTGAGATGCCAATTCTTCTTCTCTAATGGCAATCATATTCCTCCCATGCCGTGAACGGATGAGAAATACTAAAAATACAATTCCGATTATATCTATGAACACGACGTTCACCAAGCTTGTATGTAGTGGAATACCTGGCCATCCTCTAGCACCCCCAAAATACTGAACATTATCTAAAATAAGACGAATAGCTTCTCCCAGACCTAAGGTAGCAATACAGAAGTAGTCTCCCTTCAAATTTAAGGTTAGTTTCCCTATGACAAAGCTTGCGAGACCTGCAGCTAAACCACCGATTCCTAATGCTAACAAAAATGGCACATGAAAATAAATCGTCATGATCGCAGTTGCGTAGGCGCCTATGGCCATAAAACCGGCATGACCGAATGAAAATAGTCCTGTAAATCCCGTCAACAACGAAAGTCCCAAAACCGCTAAAAGATTTATACCCGATAGTATAAGGATTCCTTTGATATAAAACCAGTTCATTATATTCCCCCCTTACGCCTTGTCCTCTGTGGTTTTTCCCATTAACCCTTTAGGTCGAACCACTAGAATAAATATTAATAATGCAAAAGCAATCAAATCTCTATACTGTGATGAAATATAGCCAGATGTAAGGGTTTCAATAATACCTAATAAAATGGATCCAATCACTGCTCCTGGCAAACTCCCCAGGCCTCCAAACACTGCAGCGATGAATGATTTCATTGTGATAAAACCTATTTGGGGATACACTGTGTATTTCATTCCAAACAATACACCTGCGATTCCACCAAGAAATCCACCGAGACCAAATACGATCATCATAATCTGATCGGTGTTGACACCCATTAGAGCGCTTGCCCTTACACTATAGGCTGTTGCTCGAATTGCTGTCCCTATCTTGGTTCGTTCGATAATGTATATAAGGGCTCCCAAACTAATGGTTGAAATGATACACATGATTAGATCCAATCTACCTAATGATAAAGTTCCTAAAGCGATTGGTTGTGACGAAAAAACTTTCGGATATGTCTTAAATGTAGGCCCAATTGTTGCGACTACAATGTTTTCAAGGAAAATTGATGCTCCCATGGCAGAAATAATAAAATATAAAAAAGGTGCATTTCTCTTTCTTAGAGGGCTGTAGGCTACTCGCTCAACTACTAATGCCAGTAGGCCTGTACCTATACCAGCTAATCCAAAGGCCACTAAGAACGGCAGTTTTAGTGCTGTGAATAGAAAGAAACCCATATAGGCACCCATCATAATGACACCGCCATGGGCGAAATTGCTAAAATTCATAATACTATATACCAGAGAATACCCTACGGCCATTAAAGCGTAAACACTACCAATAGATAAACCATTAATAATTTGCTGCATAAAAGCAGACATCCACTTCACCCCTTATTCCATCATTATTGAATAAAAGAGAGGGGTTATACCCTCCCTGTTATTTGGCTGAATATTTCTGCTGGAATACATACTCCCCATTCACCATTTTGATGATAGCTGCATCCTTACCTTCTGGATTGTGGCTATCTTTACTAATGCTTATCTGTCCTGTTATTCCCTGTACACTTGTTGTTTCCAAGGCATCCCGAATCGCTATAGAATCCACGCTGTTCGCCTTGATTACAGCTGCTTCCAATAGCTTCACAGCATCATAGGCCATATAGCCATTTAATTCAACTGCACTATTGTATTTTGATTTGTATCCATCCTTGAAGCCCTGTACCTCCGGATCATTAAAATCTAGATGGTTGACAATGTAGCTACCTTCAATAGCGTCCTTTGCCATCTCAATCAATACATCGGAAGGCCATCCATCTCCACCCATAAGAACCGCGTTAATACCCAACTCCCTTGCTTGATTTGCACTTAGTGCTACTTCTTTAAAGAAGTACGGCATGAATATGATTTCTGGGTTTGCCTCTTTAATCTTGCTTAACTGAGGTCTAAAATCAACATCTCCTGATTTAAATGCCTCTTTAACAACAATTTCTCCACCCTTCTCAACAAAGGTTTTCTCGAAGAACTCTGTGAGTCCTTGGGAATAGTCATCGGCTACATCATACAATACTGCCGCCTTCTTTAGGTTGAGAACATCCACGGCATATCCTGCTGCTACTGCTCCCTGATATGGATCTATAAAACAGACTCTGAAATTAAAAGGCTTTACTTTACCATCTACCACAGTAACCTTAGGATTGGTTGCAACTGTAGCAATATCAGGGACCTTCATTTCCTCCAGTACAGATGAAATGGCTATGGCTTGACCACTAGCATTTGGTCCTATGATGGCAATAACCTTATCCTGAGAGGTCAGTCTTCTCACAGCATTTACAGCTTCTGCAGCATCTCCTCGGGTATCATATCCGATGACTTCCACTTGTTTTCCAAGGAGACCACCTTTTGCATTCATTTCTTCAAACATCATTTTGACAGTATTTAATTCGCATTGACCCCATACTGCTTGATCCCCAGTTAACGAACCGATCCAGCCTACCTTTACAACCTCTGCCACAGCTGGTTCACTTGCATTGTCCTGTGCTGGTTTAGGTGTGCATCCGATCATTCCCAAGGATAATACTAGCAGCATCACGATCATGATAGAATAAATCTTTCTCCTCATCATATATCCCCCCCATTTATACTGAAACTTTTGCAAAACCACTGGATCACCTTCAATAACCTTTGGTATTTCCTTTTCGTCTTGACCAAAGTTTCAATTTATAAATTAATATTATAGAAAGTGGACAAATATGAGGATTAATTTTATATTATGAAAACTTTGTTTTCTTTCTACAACTAAAATCCATATTGATGCTGAAAAATAATTGCAATACGATCTATCTTATTCAAACTTATTCAAAAAATAAAATAGATAGGGTGGACCACCCTATCTATTTTATCTATCTGCCGCTGGCAGGTTCTGCATTCACTTTTTTTCCTCGAATACGCATTTTATTCATTCGTTTAATAACTCGATCTGCCTCTTCAACAGGTACTTCTACGAAAGTATACTTATCAAATATATCGATAGTCCCTACACGATTTCCTGGTAATCCCGCTTCATTAGCGATGGCACCCAAGATATCTCCAGCTCTTACACGGTCTCTCTTGCCTACATTCATAAACAATCTAGCCATTCCAGCCTCAGTTGCACCGGTATCCTCTAGTGGATCTTGGGCACCTGTAACAGTAATTTTATCTCTTTCCATCAATAGCTTCGCCAACGCTGCCGCCACATCAATGGAACTATATTCTTCAGTCAAACGCTCTACCAGATTGGTATACGCAGTTAAGTGACCATCTTGTATTGTTTTGATAATTCTATTAGAGAAAGTCTCCCTTTGTCTCTCTGCAATATCATTTAGGGACGGAATTGTTTTTCTCTTTATTTTGCTCTTAGTAAATCTCTCAATAGTCTTTAAAAGGCTAAGCTGTCTTCCAGTTACAAATGTATACGATACCCCCGCTTTTCCAGCACGGCCCGTTCTTCCAATTCTGTGAACATAGTATTCGATATCCTCAGGTATATCATAATTGATTACCAGGTTTACATTGTCCACATCTATACCTCTTGCTGCTACATCTGTCGCAATCAAAACTTCAATAGTTCCTTCTCTAAACTTCTTCATTACCCGGTCTCTTTGACTCTGCTTTAAGTCACCATGAATTCCCTCTACAAAATGCCCTCTGCTTTGGAGGCTCTCTACCAGCTCATCTACACCTCTTTTTGTTCTAGAGAAGATTACAGTCAATCCAGATTTTTCCATATCCAATATTCTGGATAAAACTTCGAGCTTGTCTTTTTCTTTTACTTCAAAATAATATTGTTCAATAAGAGGCACAGTAAGCTCCTCATGAACAACCCTAATCTTTTTAGGGTTCTTTTGATAATTTTTTGCTAAGTCCTCAATTTCCCTTGGCATTGTGGCTGAAAATAACACGGTTTGTCTACTTTCAGGTGTCTCATTTAAAATGCTCTCAATATCCTCTAAAAATCCCATATCTAGCATTTGATCTGCTTCATCCAATACCACCATTTGAATATCTTGAAGCTTGATTGTTCTTCTACGTATATGATCCAAAAGTCTCCCCGGCGTTCCTACGACAATTTGAACCCCTGCCTTTAGCGCCTTTATCTGACGTTCGATGGGCTGTCCACCATATATGGCCAGGGTCTTCACCCCATGCATATGCTTTGCAAACTTACAAAGTTCATCCGCTACCTGCATTGCAAGTTCTCTCGTTGGCGTCATGATCAAAGCTTGAGGATTCCTCGTATTAAGATCCAGAGCTTGCAATATAGGCATACCAAAAGCAGCTGTTTTACCAGTTCCCGTCTGGGCTTGACCAACAATATCTCTACCTGCTAACATATCAGGGATTGCAGTCTTTTGAATCGGTGTAGGCTCTTCAAATCCTAGATCATCAATTGCCTTAAGTATTTCATTTCTTAATCCTAATTCTTTAAAAGTCATCATTTCCATTTTTTCATCTCTCCTAATTTCTATATCTGTTGTCTATGAATTACCTATTATTTCACGTTTATGTAATAGTATTATTCTCCTCTCAGCTATTTTTTATCCGATTTCGTACAAGCAGTTATATTGTGTCTTGATTGTTCATATAATGAAAAGCAAGGATTGGAGGTCAATTTATGGATCTAAATACACCGGACAAAATAAAACGCAAAACAATTCCCGTTCATCAAAAATTTAATGCTTTTAAAATCATGTCTTTATCAAAGCAACTTGAAAGAATATTTAAAACGATCTTTTCCTGTAGGATATTGACGGATCCCCAAGAAAACACATGGACTTTTACATATCACTCCCAAAGGGATATTACTATTACCCTGAGCTTTCACGATCATTATACGAAGCATTATTCCCATATTACCATAAAAGAATACAATATACCACACATTTTTCGAGACAAAGACATTGACAAGGAAATACTACACGTTATTTTTAAGTTCATAGAGAATCTCGATTTTGACATTCTTATTTTTTATGTAGATTCCATGGCCAATGCAAAGCTATGTGAAAACTTCAATTTTAAACAACTTAACTATCATGAAATGTTTCTAACCCTAAAACCAAAATTCATTATAAAGCCCAGTGTTTGCAACAGCAAACCATAAAGACAAAGCCTCATACATAATGTACGAGGCTTTATAGTCATTAAACGATTTTATTGCTCCAGTTTTCTACATTCCAAACATCCGTAATCCAATCTTGGTAGAATTCTGGTTCGTGGCACACAAATAGTACCGTTCCCTTAAAATCCTTTATTGCCTTTTTTAATTCTTCCTTTGCCTCCACATCTAAATGGTTTGTTGGCTCATCGAGAACCAATACATTACATTCTCTTTGCATCAGCTTACTCAATCTTACCTTTGCCTGTTCACCACCGCTTAAAACCTTCATCTGGCTTGTTATACGATCATTTCCAAGCCCAGCTAACGCAAGGGCCTGTCTTACCTCAAACTGAGTAAAGGCAGGAAACTCACTCCATAATTCATCTAATGCAGAACGATCATTATTATAATTTGACTCCTGCTCAAAATAACCCGGAATCACATAATCCCCATGTTCAACCTTCCCACCATAAGGTGTGATAAATCCCAGTAATGTTTTTAACAGGGTTGATTTTCCTAAACCGTTACATCCTACAATGGCTATCTTCTGCCCCCGCTCTAAACTTATATTCAGAGGCTTTGTCAATGGGCCGTCGTAACCAATCACCAAATCTTTGGTAGTAAAAATGAATCGACCAGGCGTTCTAGCTTCCTTGAAGAAGAAAGTTGGCTTTGTCTTTTCCCTTGGTTTTTCAATTAACTCGATTTTGTCCAGTCTCTTCTGACGGCTATTTGCCATTCCCCGTGTAGCCACTCTCGCCTTGTTTCGAGCAATAAAATCCTCAAGCTTTGCAATTTCTTGCTGTTGTCGATTGAACGCATTAATTTGTTGTCCCTTTTTGATCTCATACAATCTCATAAAGTCATTGTAATTTCCTACATATCTTGAAAGTTCTCTATTCTCCACATGATAGATGATGTTTACAACTTTATTTAAGAATTCAATATCATGGGATATAAGCACAAAGCTGTTTTCATAATCCTGTAAAAACTTCGTCAACCAATCGATATGCTCCACGTCCAGATAGTTGGTAGGCTCGTCCAGAAGTAATATTGTAGGTTTCTCAAGTAACAGCTTCGCCAGAAGTACCTTAGTACGCTGTCCCCCACTAAGATCTTGTACCTCTCTATCGAAACCAATAGCGCCAAGTCCCAATCCATTTCCGACCTCTTCTACCTTGGCGTCAATCATATAAAATCCGCTAGATTCCAATGTGTTTTGGATATCTCCCATGTCCTCTAGAAGTTTTTCCAGCTCCCCTTCATCAACTTCTGCCATCCGATCCCCAATCTGCAGCATTTCTTCCTCTAGTTCAAACAAATACTTAAATGCATCCCTTAAAACTTCACGTATCGTCTTGCCTGGTGTCAAATTGGTATGCTGATCCAAGTAACCTACCTTCACACGATTCGACCAAATCACATTCCCATCATCGGGCGTTAGCTTACCAGTAACAATATTTAAAAATGTAGATTTGCCCTCTCCATTTGCACCTATCAATCCTACATGCTCGCCCTTTAAGAGCCGGAAGGATACATCTTGGAAAATGGCGCGATCACCAAAACCATGGCTTATATTTTGAACTGTCAAAACACTCATCGTTTTTTCTCCTTTGCTCTTCAATATACATACCTTTCTATTTTATAACAAAATCATCTAAAATTCAAAATAAATAAATGGAATTTTTCATTTTACAGTATAACAAAAATTTGCAGCAGAATTCCTGCTGCAAATTTCATTTACTTTCTTGGGGCGAATAGTAATCCTCTTCGCTTTCTATTTAAAAAGTCTTCAATACTCTCTATTTTTTCTTCTAATCTTTTTATTTCTGCTTTTAGCTGATCTATTTCTTGATCCTTTGTTGTATCAATTTTTGGCTCCTGCTGTCCAATTCCCTTCACTGACCTATCATCCTTCACTTCTTTTTTTTCCATGGAATTCAATATAATCTTCAACCCCCTTAATTCTTCACTCATCGTATTGGATGGGTTCCCATCTACTTCTTTTTTTTTTAGTTTTAGTGGAATTTCTGTTGCTTGATCTAAGTCGCCAAATCCAATAAAAGAAAACGCAGGAAATTCTCTGCCGAATGAATAGTTCAGCAAGTAATTTCTCTTTAAATTCTCATCGTTGCTTAGGAACTTATATCGCACAAATGGTTGTTCTTTAGATGCTTTCCACAAATAAGGGACACTCCAAGTATTTCCCATGTCGGTTGTAAAGCTGCTGACAACCTGATCATATTCTGTCCATATTACCCAAAGCTTTTTATCATTATATACAAAGATAGGATAGGAGCAATTGGCAGGATTTGAAACATATCCTTCGGTCGTTTTTGTTACTTGGCTACCTTTCATCCTATATCCTTCATATTTAACAACAAGATTACCTTCTATATATTCGCTATAGGTTAAATGCAAATTATCTTTGCTCGTCATGAGTATATCTAAATACATTTTAGAGTTCGATCCAAATGTTAGCTGTACACTAGCGCCCCATTTCTTGTTGAACGTATCAAATGTCTTTAAAAAGATCTGTTCTTCATTTTTTATTTGGTTATAATAGCATAATATTAATCGATCTTTTTCCATATACAATTGAAATGGATTTAGCACTTCTTTTCTTCCTATATCCTCTACCTCATAGGTATTCCAAGCCTGTTTCTCATACTGATGATGGTAGACTCTATAACGGCGCTCACTTTCTACGCTAGAGACACAGTACACAACGTGCACTGCCTTTTCATAGGCTGTGATGTTCAGATTATATATTTTTGTAGGATTTGCCTCAACCAAAGTGCTGGTGCGCCACGTACTATTGATATAGTCGAGTAATAGAATGCTTCCATCATTTTTCTGACAGGCGACATACAATGTGTCATCCTTATCAATCACCACATCGAATTCTACAGAACAATTCTCTATCAGCACAGTTTTTTCAGTGCTCCCTAGAACCTTATCAAAGTATACCAACACAATTTTTTCTTCGCTCCATAGAAAGCTGTATATATTCCCAAAACTGTCACTAACTAAAACACTCGCCTGATTTACAAAACCCATACTCCCACCACCCCATAAAATAATGCATTGCTTAGCCAATTCCATGAACCATTATCAAAGAAAGCGAATAACGTATAGTATATATTTTAAGCAAATCCCTTCATATCACCTTATTCTAGGTTTATATAAAATATGTCAAATTCCATAACATGAGTAACATAAAATTCCCCGTAGAATATACTGGCATTAGAAATAAACATTTCTAAATATTCTTGATAATAAGGAGGTAAGCTTATGGCAGGCACCCACAATAATGATGTATTAGGTCTTTCTATTACCGATAGATGCTGTAGGGGTACTACAGGTTGTGATTGGGATGGCACTCTTCGCCGAGTCGTCAATGAGCCCATCTATGTTCAGAAAGTATATGATGCAGCCTTATTCAATCTTCAAGGTTTAAGAACTGCAGCAAATCAAGTATTCTCTCCGTCCCTAGGCGCAGGTGCGAGAATCATTAGAATACTAGATATTCGTTGCAGAAAATTCTTTAATCCCGCTAATATTAATGATGCAAGAAATCTAAGGGCAATCCCTACAACAACTATTTCTGGCGGAGAAATCGTAGAAGATGGCTGCGGAAATCCTGTTCGTGTCATCGGCCCCGATGGTACTGCTTCTGAAACAATCGTCTATGTAGATACGCAAGATTGTGATGAAGAAGGAAGAGGCACACCTATTTTTGGAACTCAGAATATTGACATCGTAGGGAGTGTTGTAATAGAAATAGATGTCCTATTTACCGATGATTGCGATAAAGAATGCGAAGCGACATTAAGTGCAAACATTCCAATTGGCACAGAGCAAAATCCACTATTACTCACTAATTTCTTCGAATTATGTATACCATCTGTATTCGATACAGCATTCTTGCCAAGATTCACAGAATTCTGTAACATCAGCTGTGAAACAAGATTGGCAACAAACAGTATTTCAAGGGATATCATGATTGACCCTAGAACTGGAACAGTAAGAGCTAACTTATTGATCGCTTTATGTGTAACATGCGAGAAGAAAATTATCGTTCCTGTACAATTATGTGTATTATCTACTGGTTTCCCTATACTTTCAGCAGAAATTGCACCTATTTGCTCCAGCTTCCCACAGTTATTCCCAACTCAGATTGACAGAACTCGCCCCTGTGTTCAAGAGGCTGAGATTGAATTAGAGTAGAACCAAATAAAAAACACTCTTTCCGAAAGAGTGTTTTTTATTGTTTAGGCTCTGTTAAAGAATGATATTGCTATTATAACTGTTTTAAGAGGGACCCCAGGAGTTCCTTTGATTCGTAATACAAGAAAGAAGCGACATAATAGCAGGGTGTGGACCTATGTGTCCACCCGTAGAATTTACTTATGTTCTTGAGGGCAAACACCTAGGTCTGCCCCTCCTTCGAGCAACGCCGCACTTGCTGTCATTCGTCATGAATCATAATGATTGGATGAGAACCCAATGGAATAATTGCTTCTTCTAAGGTCTTTGGCCTCCATTTGATTCATCACTAAAACTACTATCATGAGTAATGTCGCTGCTCTTATGTTCCATTTCTTTTTCATAGATTTCTCCTTTGTCACCAAGGTGCATTATTCCCATTTTAATAGCGATATGAATCCATTGTTTTCTCTTGCCAATCCAAACTTATTATAGAAAGCTTCTTCTTCTGGCTTTGTGATCAAAATTGGGTTTAGCTTATTTTCCTTTAGAAATGTTAATAAATTCTCAACGATCTTTGTACCAATACCCTGACCTTGATAATCCTTATGCACAAGCAATCTCAAAATATAGGCATGCTTGATTCCATCAGAGAGAACTTGAACAAAACCAATGAGTTTTCCTTCCTCATTACGAGCAGTAATCCACCCCCAGGATAGTTCTAACGCCTTATTTAATTTTTCTACTGGGCTTATTCCCCATCCTATTGACTGCAGCAATTCGTTTAGCTCTTTAGCACTAACTTCAGTATTTCTCTCAATCTTCATGATATTCTCCCTACCCTTCAATAATAGATACATTTCCATTTGTCGCATCTAATTCAATAGTCGCTCCGATGGGCATTGTTAACATAGGATGGGTATGACAGCAATCAAAGTCTGCAATAAACGGAATTTTGGTATTACCCATCACTTCCATCAGTATCTCATGTGGCCTTCTTCCTGTACCCCTATCGTCAAATAGTTCATGTTTCCCAAGGATAATTCCAGAAATTTTCTCAAAGACGCCATTTACTTTTAAAAATGAAAAGCTCCTCTCGATGGTTGCAGCATCCTTTAAAGAATCCTCGATAAAAAGAATATCCCCATTTTTTATTTCTGGCATGTATTCACTACCCCATATACCTTGCATTGTATTTAAATTTCCCCCTATACATCTACCTTTGGCTTTCCCAGGAATTACACCAATCCATCGGTTTTCCCTTTTTTCTTTACTCCGATCCTGGGTTTCCCAATTTATACATTCATCCGTCCAAAACGGAGGCTTCTCCAATGTATTTGGCAGCACATTCTCTTCTATCAGCATCCTCTTAAAATAGTCATATGTATAATCAACAAATGGACTTAACTCTCCGAAGGATGCTACTATCGCCGGCCCATAAAAGGTCTTAATTCCAGTTTTTGCATAGATTCCTAGTAGAATCGCTGTGACATCTGAATATCCTACCATTATTTTTGGATTCTTTACAAAGGATTCATAATCAATGTAGGGTAACAAAGAGTTAGAATTCATTCCTCCGATAGTGGACATGATACATTTAACTTGAGGATTTCGGATGAGTTCATTTAACTCTTCAGCCCTTTCTTTTATGTTCCCAGACCTATAAAAATCAGATTTACCCGTTAATTTTCCCTCTAACACTTGAAATCCTTTACCCTCTAGAAATGCTTTGGCCCTACTGAATCTTTTAGGTGCCGTAACGGTTACAGGGGAAGATGGCGAATAGATTCCAATGATATCCCCTTCTTTCAATCTATCGAATACCACCGTCACTCCAAGCTGTTCCTGTTTTTCTTTAGATTCTTTTCTACTTGGTGCACCCATGTTTATCCCCCTTTAATTCTAAACACCCATCGGTTTGTTCTTCCCAAATCTACCTATCTTGCCTATGTTCATCATCAATGACATTTTTATATCTGTCCTCCTTTGATTCCTTCCCAGCCTGAATCATTGCTTCTGTTATAGCTTCCTTCAAATCATGTATGATTTCATTTTTTGTTTCAAATATCGCTTCCCGTAC
Source organism: uncultured Anaerosolibacter sp. (assembly GCA_937948705.1). Next base: position 64,744 of record CALECF010000049.1, read on the forward strand.
CGCGACTCTTATAAGGTTATAGAATATAATCAATGTAATGATCCAAATGAAAAGGTTCAGCAAAAACATGTTCTCTCCCCCCAACATATAAACCCTTATCAAATCCCTATTTACTCTCTAGACTATATCTATTTCTATGTTTACCATAAATTTCCTCCAAGATTGAAGATTCCTATATTTCTATTTTCACTATTCATAGCACCCATAGAAAATAACTTCTCATATAACGCAAAAAGTAGGATATTCTCCTACTTCATACACTACATGCATCTTGTTATTAAGTCTTCTCTGCTTCTGGACAAAGATACAAGTACCTATTAGATCCTTACCCTTCTCCACTTTCCATTTTGTAGCATCATCACTTCCGTATAGCCGACTTCCTTCAAATAAGAAAATGCCAAATCAAAATACCCATCAATGAATTCGACAGCATGCGCATCCGAATTAACCATAACATCTATATCTCTTTCTTTACAAGCTTTCAGTATCCATTTACTCGGATATGGCTCCTTTATATAACCCCTAGTAATTCCACCAGTATTCACCTCGATAATTGTTCCATAATTTTTTACAACATCTAGAAGCCTATGAATCTGAGTAACATACCACTTCTCCTGTTCAGAAAAATATCTTTCATTCCCATTATTTTTCTTAATAACATCAAGATGTCCAAGTATATCTGGCTGATGCTTCACAATCATTTGTATAAGCTGTTCATAATAGGAGGATACCAGATCTTTTATATTTCCATCAAAATATTCATTGAGTGTTCGTTTGAAATCTTCCGCGCTTCCATCTACACTAAAATAAGTATTGCTCCTATAATCGCTGAAGAAATGTACTGAGCCTATTTGATAATCTACTTCATACCGATTGAATATATCTCTGCTATCCCCTTCAAAATAATCTGTTTCGAGGCCAATATATATATCAATCCTATCCATGTACTCTATTTTCAACTTGCGAATCGTATCTATATAACGATTCACATTTTCTTCCTTCATGGTCCATGGGTTATCAAAGGGAATTGGTGCATGGCTCGAAAATCCAATCACCTTAAATCCTTTTCTTATAGCTTCTTCTACATACTCCCTTGGCTCACCGACTCCATCACAGTACTTGCAATGCATATGATAATTCGATATATTCAATCTGAATCCTCCTTCACTTGCTTGTTATTAAATATCTTTAATCCGTCAGTTATGGGTACACTTCCTCACTTTTATTCAGTAGCTACATTCTTTATCTTTTCATAATATGCACTTTCATTTTCTATGAATTCCTCTATTGTAAGACCAAGCCTTAAATCATCATAATACTGACCATTCATATAAACAGCTCTTCTAATTCTTCCCTCGACAACAAATCCTAGCTTCTCATGCATAGTCTGAGAAGCCTTATTTCCATAGACACATCCTGAATTACACTTTTGAAGCCTCATTTCGAAGAAAGCATATCTTAATGTAATTCTAAGAGCATCTTGCCCATAACCTCTGTTTCTATAAGGTCTATAGATTCTCATTCCAGCACTAAATGTTCCATTCTTATTATCAAAAGAGTTTAGGTTAATTGCTCCAACATGCTCCCCTTCAAAATTATCAATAGAAAACATCATCCTGCTTTCTGAATTATTAAAATCCACCCAAGCATTCACAGAGGCTTTATCCATTTCAATGCTTTTAGGTAATTCAACTCCCCAGTTCAATATCCTAAAACCATTACTATCTCTCGTTTCTTCATTTCTTAGCTTAACGTCATCTTCCCGCACAGCTCTTAGAATGACCTTCTCGCCTCTCCAAAAGTCAAACTCTGAATTAGTAAATATATCGTTTTCTAAATTAAATATTGAATTCATAAATTGTCCCCCTCAAATTTCTAATTATTCAATTCTTTAGGTGAGTATCAGTCCATTAATATTTCTGAAGTAAAGAACCTTTCTTGAAACTCTAGCAATTCCTGTATTTGCTCCTTACTGTACATGTATAAATCTTTGGATACTACCAATTGATCTTCAACATCATCCTTACTGTGTATTACTGCAATTGCAGCACCCTCTAATTCTTGTAAAGGTTCAAACTCTCCCACTATATAAGCATCTATTTCCTCGCCATCTCCCGAAACTGTACCAAGAATATATCCATATTCTAAGGATCAATAAGCTCGGATTCTGGATGTCTTGAAGCTAGAGCTCTATCAACAATTATTTTAACTTTTTTATTCATATATTCATACATAGTACTTCATCTCCCTTGTTTTTCTGTACCATATCTTGCTGATGCACCATAAAGTATAAAATTCATAACTAAAATTATTTTTAAAAAGTATATATTAGTTGAGGAATTTTGTGCTCTTTCTTAACACGTGATTCAATTTCACCAATCTGTACAGCCCCCATTTTCGTATAAAATGCTTTTGCTTGGGGACTTGTCACTATTGCAATCTCACCAATGCCAAAGTCTTTACAACATGTAATCATATGATTCCATAGTAATTTTCCATATCCTTTACCTATAAACTTTGGTTCAATATAGAAGTATTCTAAAGAAGCTTCATTCTCCTCAAGTAAAATGCTATAAAATCCAATAACATCTCCATCTTTCTCCATGATAAACGTAGGATTACTTTTTATGAATTCTTCTGTTACTTTATAAATATACTTAAACTTTTCCATAAAATCGTAGTCATATCCCCAATATGCTTCAGACTTTATTGAAAGACTTGTTAAACGTTCAGCTTCATTTCCTGTAGCTTTTGTTATGTTCATCATTATTCAGTTCCCCCTTTGTGAATTTTTGCCTATTATCCCAGTCCCCACCTCTAATCTTCATTTGCTCGACATCTCCATCTGTAGATAGAGTTGCTACAAATGTAATATATACTACTTTATTATCACTGTTCGTATATTCAATGGCGTCTATTACCCGTATCCCTCTCAACGTTTAATAACAACAAACCGATAATTATGCCCTTTTACAAAATGAGCATTTTGTAGGTAGAATGGCTTTTTTAACATCATTCCAGTATTGGTCACATCACTCACCTCTTTATAGGAATACCAGTAAACAAAAACCATTATTTCGTAGTAAATAAGAAGATAGTTTTAACCTACATTTCTAGTAATAAACACCACGAAATTGAAAACTGCTACTACATATAGAAAATACCCATATTTATTTTTCCTCGCAATAACATATTGTGTTCCTAGCAATAGCATTAAGATACTCATAGAAAATTGTTGCATATTCAGTAATAAAGCATCGCTTGGATTGGTCTTTAGAGCTACAATTGCTGAAATCATCGCAATAATTACAGTTATTGGCATTATATCTTATATACATTTGATTTTTCATTCTTTAAATCCATATTTCAGCCTCCAGTGAAGATTAAATGCAATAATTATATGATTAAAAAAATTATACCAATACACTATGCTATCATCATCAAGTCCCATGTCACCTGTTGATTCATATAAACGAACTGCTCCTATATTTGATTTGTTTGTGATTACAAAAACCTTGGACATCTTGTTGCTCTGGCAAATTTCCTTTACCATACCTATCAAATGTTTCCCAATTTCTTTTTCACGATATTCCTCTAGAATTTCAACTTTATGAATATACATCATATTGTTCTTTCCATCATATCTTTGAAGTTCATAATATAGAACAAACTCCCCCTACTTATTGCATACGCCTTTAACCTGCATTTATGTTATTTCTCCATCTTCCATTAATTTCCTTTAAAATAAAGACTAGGAAAAGTTAATTTCCTAGTTTTTGTTATTCTAATCTTTTAGCATTTCTTGACAGATAGCAATTGGTCTACGGTTCCATTCTTTCTTATTCGTTCTTCTATTTCCTGTCTTACGAGTATCTTTGAGCAGTATTTACTATGTCTATACATTCCAAAAACTACTATCCCAATAAAAAGCATATTCAAATTTTTATCAGTTTCTTCTCATATCGCATAACCCAATACTATAGCAACAAGAATAGATGGTAAAAAGTTCTTTCTACCGGTTCTCAATCTTCTACTTCGTCTCCTATAATATATTCTTCTACCCATTTAACCACCAGAAAGATAGTATGCTTAAATATTTACAATTTATCAGACTCGCTACGCCTATAGAGTCACGTTCTAAATTGTAATTTTCCCGTTGCGCTCATCACTATGCCCTCTAAAGCACATAACTAGTCATATTTCTTCTGTAAATCCTCTGTATAGAATTATACAATAATAACCCATTTTCATGCTACAGTAATCTCATAGCCTCTACAAAGCAAATGCACTCCCTAGCTGTAATTGATTTCTCTATGATGGACAAAATTTAATTTACATCTTACCTCAATAATAAAATTGCTATTATAAAAATAATCATTTCGAGATTACGGGTAGAAGGCTTCACTTACAAGGACAGTTAAAGCTTGAAGATTTACGCTCAAAAATAAGAAAAACACTAGCCTGTAAGCTAGTGTTTTCCATAATGTAAACGAGTAAGTCTATAAGCCGAGTTCTGTACTGGTCGTCAATTGAACTTGTATTTTCCCTTTGAAGCAAGTAATAGCAACACCTTTTAAAACCTAGTGTTTGCACTACTTGCGAAAAACCGTACCGTAAGTAGGTTCTGTACTACTCGTAATGCGTACAGAACTCCATCTCAAAGGAGGAAATTTCATGACGATTCACGAACACTTCGAAGAATTTCTTAACTATCTTTCGGCAGAAAAAAATGCATCTAAGCTAACTCTTACCAGTTACACAAATGACTTTCGAGTTTTGTTCGAATTCTTGGCAATTGGAAACATAAAACCTGGGATATATACGCTTACTACGCCTATACTGCGTAGATATATCTCCTATCTGAAAGTTACAAAGGGCTACAAAACCAACACAATCAGAAGAAAAATACACTCTCTATCTTCGTTCTTTAAGTTCCTTATGGAACAGGAATACTTAGAGAAGAATCCTATGCTCCCCATTCACGCTCCAAAAGAAGAGCAAAATCTTCCTATCTATCTCACTAAAGATGAGTTGAAACTTCTTATATCTATGCCTCTAAAACACTCCCGTGACCACAAATTGCGAGACAAGGTAATTCTTGAAACCCTTGCATATACAGGATTAAGGCGACAGGAACTTCTTGGTTTAGATTGGAGTCACATAAATTTCGGAAATAAAAACCTTACAGTCGTGAACGGTAAAGGAAAGAAACAACGTGTAATACCTATGGCAGACCAGTTAGCAACAGACCTGTGGGCATATCTCCAAACTAGGCTTCCATTAACCAACCAGGCAGTCTTTCTATCCGACTATGGAAATAGAATGTCTGTAACTGCATTACAACAGCTTTTTGTGAGATATGTAAAACTTGCTGGCTTTGAAGACAAAGGGTTTACAATCCATAAGATGAGACATAGTTTTGCAACTCTGCTTCTAATGGGAGATGGTGTCAGCCATGGAGCAGACCTTATCACAATCCAACAATTGTTGGGACATGAAGACTTGAATTCCACAAAAGTCTACACGCACGTAGACGCAAATCATCTCAGAAAAGAAATTGATAGATTTCCATTATATCTATAATCCATAAACGCCCCGAAAAGGGGTGTTATGAATCTAATTTATCTCCAGCCTTGCTCAAAAAATTTTCTCTTTTCTTTTTTGTTTAAAACAGATGTACAACTTTCCCAATCAATCTTATTCACTTTATTATTATACCTATCTTCAAATGGATGTTTTTCTGGATAATTATCAATAATCTGCATTGCTTCTTCAATTTTGTTTTGTGCAATATCTATCCATACATCTTCAAGAATATCTGGAATTTGGCCAAAAACATTATAAACTCTTTGAAGTCGACCAGATAAGAGGCTATGTACCCTATCTTCAACTGAGTCCTTATACCTCATATTATATATGTGAACATCATCATTTATCTGCCCTATTCGTTGTATACGACCCTTTCGTTGTTCTAATCTTGTCGGATTCCAGGGTAAGTCAAGATTAATAAGAGTACCTAATGTCTGTAGGTTTAATCCTTCACTAGCAGAGTCAGTACCTACGAGGACACGCAATCTTCTCGATTTAACCATCTTTTTAAGTTCTTCTTTTTCTTTTTTAGAAAAGCTTCCTTCATTAAAAATACCTGATTTATCTCCACCTGCATATAATCCGATGGGTTCAGCATGAAATTCTTCAGATAATTTCTTAGCAACCCATCTTGCTGTATCATAGTATTGAGAAAAGATTATACATCCTTTATCTATCCATTCTTCGCCTTTTAATAATTCAACCACTCTCTGATACTTAGGGTCTGTAGTTTCGTTAGTTTCCAAGGCCTTAACATACATCAACAGCAATTCCTCTTCTTTTAATGTTAAGTTCTTTATATTAGATAAACAGTTTCTTTCATCCTCTTCTTCTGTAAGTTCAACTAAAGAAGTATTCCATTCTCTTATCATTTTTAAACCTGTATTTAGGCCTGCTACTATTGAACTACCA
>CALECF010000050.1 GCA_937948705.1 uncultured Anaerosolibacter sp.
CTTCAACGATTTGATGCAGCTCATTGAGAGCACCAGTCCAAATCTCAACATCATTCTTCAAGAATTCATCACGGACAGCTATGGTAGAGATTTGCGGGTGTTCACCATCGGTGGCAGAGCAGTTGCATGTATGGAAAGAAAATCTGCTGAAGGGGGCTTTAAAGCCAATTTTTCTGCAGGTGGTGAGGTTCGAGAATATCCATTAACTCCTGAAATTGAATGGCTTGCCACAGAAGTTTCTAGAACCTTAGGGCTTGAAATTGCAGGTGTAGATCTGCTGTTCCACGGCGATCATTTCAAGATCTGCGAGGTGAACTCGTCTCCGGGCTTTGAAGGTTTAGAACGGTGTTGTCAAGTAGATATTCCCAAAGAAATATTTCACTATTTAAATATCCGTCTAGGTACATTTTAATCGTTTATGATAGCCTTCTTGTATGAATACAAGAAGGCTATCTATATCATATAGATAGCCTCCATAATCACCCTACGCTACTCCCCCGCTTTGATAGCTTATCTGCGATTCCTGTGGACGCATAAGATTCTGGCTTAATACGGCATTTGAAACCTAATGCTCCTACCCAGCCTGCAATTTCTTTCACTAAGCATTTCGTGTCTCCACCTTCTCCAATGTCCACATGAACCTCCATGGTGGCGTCGATTTCGTTCTTTTCAATAAATTCCATAACCTTGGCTGCCAATTCAAGACTATATTGGGTCTCTGCAAATATTTTCTGGCGAAGATCCTTAATCATTTTTAGTTTTTTTATGTCATAAAAAAAGATGCCGCCCTTCGATTTACGTACCAAAGTAATAACAGAAACCATTTTTGTAACCCCTCCATAGCTTTGGGAGTCCGTTCCAATAGAAACAATATATTCACTTTGTATATCTGTCTTTGTGTATTCTTTGATTTTTTGACACACTTCTCGAAAACTTAGTTCTCCATAAGTGATACTTTTCATCCAATACACCTCCCAGCACTTTTATTAAACATTATATTTATAGGATACTCATTTCGAGATATTTATATTGAAGGTATTTAAACCTTAAGTTAATTCTTCATAGAAATGATCATGGTTATATGAGTATCTGATTACACCTTTTTCCTATGTTTAACCTTTACTCATTGGCTTCTCCTATAATATAGTTACTTTCCCAGCATGCCTTGCATTTTTTCTTAATTTTGCTGGCATACTCTGCCAATTTTGATGCACTTTCAAAGTTATTAAACCGGTTTGTAACAACTGCAATAGACATACTCATCAATGGGAACTTTTCAATGACACAATGTCGATTTTCAGCCATGATGTATCCATTTTTCCGGTCTATCTCTGAATAAAAATCTAGGATTTTCTTATTAAACTTTTCAATGATTGCTTCACACAGCTTGTGAATCTGATGACTCTCCACAATGGCTACGAAATCATCTCCTCCTATATGGCCTAAAAATCCCTCGTGAAAATCAAGGGCTTTCATTCTCTGTTCTATAAGTCCTGCAGTCATCTCGATTATCTTATCTCCATTGTCAAATCCATAGACATCATTGTAGGGCTTAAAATTATCCAGGTCAAAATAGAGTACTGCATATTTCTTGTTTGACGAAATCATATTACTTATCTTTTGTTCAATCAATATATTACCGGGCAACCCTGTTAGAGGGCTCGCATATTTAGCACGTTCCAATTGGATTTCTGTTGTTTTTTGCAACAAATCCTTAACAGAAACAATTCCATGATATTTATTATCCCTCGTTATGATAATGTAATCATACAAAGCATCTGTATTTCTCATCATCGCAATTTCGGAGACTCGGTCCAAAGGTGTATCATAGTCTATAATCAATGGCGACTTATCCATTAGTCGTTCCATACCTCTTTTCATAAAAATAGCATATCCATATTGCTTTCCTAAATGATAATAAAAACTGTGCTTCATGAGCAATCCAACGGGTTTATCTTTATCTATTACAGGAAGACCTTGTATCTCCACATTCTTTTCAAATAATAAATTCACATGGGCTCCTAAAGTATCTAATCCTATATGTGGTGTAATCTTACTGATTTCGCCGATTTTCATAATAGAAATATTTCGTAACCTTATGTCTGGTTTTGTAAGATTCCTTTTTACAATATGTGATTTTATATTGGGATGTATATTAAGAATTTCAGAAGAGGGCCTTTGGATATAATATCCTTGTCCATAATGAATACCCAAATCGATCAACACATCCAGTTCCTCGCTATGCTCAATGCCCTCTGCAATTAGTTTAGAATTTGAATGATTACAAAACTCCACAAATGATTTTAAAAGAGCTTGTTTTAAAGGATTCTTATGTATATCCCGAATCAACTCCATATCAATTTTCATATATAAGGGTTCTGCGTTAATGAGTAAATTTAACCCTGAGTATCCCTTTCCTACATCGTTTATGGCAATATCTAACCCTATATCCTTATACTTTTGTAAAGTATCGCAAAATCGTTTATAATCTTGGATACAGGTGTGTTCTGTAATTTCATATACAATATAATTCGATCCCGCTTCCCTGGATAAAACAAGATCGTCCAGTAAGCATTCACCCTCCTTATCATTTTCAAAGCAAAAAGGGTCAATATTTAAAAACAATTTTACACAGTCCGTTTTCTTTTGAAATTTTCTTATGGCATCTAGCTTACAGATTCTCTCTAACTCAACAATCTTTCCATAGGTTCTAGCCATATCAAATAATACCTTTGGTTCCTCATAGGTCGTACCTTTCGGTCCTCTACATAGAGCCTCATATCCTAATACACTACCATCCTTTAAAGAGATGATAGACTGAAATACATTCTCTATATCTTCGTTGGCAATAATTTTTTCTAATTTCTTATAGTTCAAAAAATCAATATTGTTATCGCTCATTTTATTCACTCCATACAATTCATTGTGAAATTAGGAATTCAGTCCTAGTTACTTTCATTATATAGATATAACTTTTATATGTAGTTAAAATTATGTAAATTTTATGACATTTTTTAGTGCAGGCACCTTATTGTTTAAGTTAAAGAATTATTATTCAGTATTTCTCAAAACCTAGACTTAATCTATGGGGCTTTACAAAGAGCAGACAGCCTCACAGACAAAGACATGAATTACGCAGATTAAAAGTATCTCATTCCTACATAAAGTGCAAAACAGAAGTTCAAGGTTTTATGCCCTATCACTTCTGTTTTATTAAATCGACACCAATAATCATACCACCGGTTGTTGGAAATCTTCTTTTCGATCATTCAATACAGTTAACAGTTTCCTTACAGATACAATACCATAATATTTATTATTTTGGATTACTATAAGATAATCGTAAATATTGCTATCACTTCGCGCAGTGGCTTTTCTACATGCCTCTTGCACAGAAGTAGAATAGTCAAGAATAAGAGGATTCTTTTCCATAATCTTTACAATACTTTCTTTTAGAAATTCTTCGCTCTTTGATCTCAATGAAATTTCCAGATCTAACTTTGATTTCATAATAAGTCCAACAGGCTGTGTTTGATCACACACTACTAAGCCCTGTAGATTCTGAATGTTCTGCAAAGCCTCGTTGACCTGTCCAATGGAGCTAGTCGTTTCTATTGTTTTGTCAATTCTTGCAATTTCTCCTATCTTCATTTCATATAAAAACGTTTCAGTCTTAATCTTTAACTGGTGTCTTGAGATGATCTTTTCTTTTACTTGCTGGCTGATTGAAGTAAATTCAGCAGCCGGTCTCTGAAAAAAATATCCCTGTCCATACTGTACGCCTATATCAATTAAGGTGTTTAACTCATTGACCGTCTCAATTCCTTCCGCAATCAGTTGCATATTGGTGATCTTCGCAAAAGAGTAGAAAGTTTTCATGAGTTCCTGCTTAATGCTTTCCTTATCAATATCTCTTACCAATGACATGTCAATCTTTATGTATTGAGGGCGGGTTTCTGTCAAGAGTCTTAAACCAGAATAACCAGCACCTGTATCGTCTATTGCAATCTTATATCCTTGACTAATATAGTTATCGATTGTCTTTCTGAAGCTTTTGTAATCACTAACAGCTGTTTTCTCTGTAATCTCAAATATAATATTACTAGGATTCATTCCAAACTTGGAAATACACTCTTTTGTGGACCCTTTCTTGAATTTTCTATCCTTTATAATCTCTGGATTTACATTTATAAAAAGTAATTTACCCGGTGGTAGCTCCCTTGCGTTTTCCAATGCCTTTGTTCTACAGAGTAGCTCTAGTTCCCAAAGACGGTTGAAGTGTTCGGCTGCATCAAATAGATTTCCAGGGGACTCAAAAAAAGAATCGCGGGGTCCTCTGCTTAATGCTTCATATCCTAAAATATGACCGTCATCCAATCTTACAATGGGTTGATAGACTGTTCTGATGGATTTATTCTTTAAAATCTGTATCAATTCATTATAATTACAAATATTTTTTGCTGCCATACTCACAGTTTCATCCCCTATAGTTCATTATTTTCATATTCATTATATATCACTTTTACTTATCTCCATGTTATAAATATGTTAAATTATGGAGAAATTTGTCGTTGATTTTTTTCTTTATTTATACATGTTTCTGCTTTCAACTTTATTTTTTACAAGAAAAGTATTCCATGAAAAAAAAAAGGCTTTCTAGAAGCCTTTCGTTCATCTTTATTTAAGCAATCTTTGTTGACTTTTCATTTGAACTTGCAATATATTCCTCTATAAACGTATAGACCTCTTTCCAATCATAGACCCTTGTTATTCCTGGAATTAGCGGTAGTCGATTATAGTTACAGTCCATTAATAGTACTTCAAAACCAGCTAATGCCAGTTGAATTGCATTTTCATATCTGTCCTCTATAAAAATGTTACAGCTCAATTTCTTTGCTTGATTTACCTTATAATGACTTCCTAGCAAATACAGTTCTCCTTGGGGTAGTTCATTTCTATGGAACCATCCTTTGGTTACCTCTTCTAACGTCTTTTCCCTAGCAGTAATATAATAAAGATTATGCTCTTGATTTAACTTCCAAAGGATTTCTTTTGCGTTCTGCCGTAAATCCGCCTGGGCATGGATTTCCTCACCATACATTTCATAAAATTTCAAATAGGTTTCTCTTGGTATTTTTAATACTTCGTGAATATCATAGACTTTCACTTCAGAAGGCTGTATGTTCTTTTCAAAGTATCTGTTAGCAATGTCCAACCAATAATATGCTCCTGTGATGGTGCCATCAATATCAATACATATATTTAATTTCATTAAGTATACATCTCTCCTTCCGAATTTATATCTCTATTGTATAACTTCATCTTTAATTACAAATTAAAACCGTATTAATTTATTGTTAAGGTTTATTGTTAAAATTAGATTTTTTTTCTATAAGACTCATACATTTCCTAGACTTATAATTATAGTCGCAGACTAATTCCTTAACAATTCTTATTGATTAGATTAAAACTTACTTTATTCAGTTTGGTATCAATAATCTTATCTGTCTCAGATTTGATATTCCGTTAGATTACTTTGTAGAATAGGAGTGGGGCTTCAAATCATCCCCAAAAGCTGTTTAGTATCTATCAATTCATCCATATAAATCTGCTGCTATGAGGTAGATAAATTTGTTATTGGAAAACTTAACGAAAACTTTACAAAATTTGATAGTTTTTTAAATTCCAAAGAGTTATGTTAAATATATGATAATCATATGAGATTTAAATAAATTTAACTTAGAGAAATTTGGTATTTAGGAAAGCATATTACTGTAAGTAATCTATACACACAATGTAATAACAACCTTTTCTCATATGGAATAACAGGAAGAATGGCTAGGATTCTGTAGCTAGTATAGCACCTAAAGAGGAGTGGTCTTATGAGTAGAAAAAAGGCACTTGTTGTAGATGATGAGCATCATATTTCGGAATTAATTCAGTTTAACTTAGAGAATAGCAATTTTGATGTTTTGATCAGTGACAATGGTGAAGATGCTATCAGAATTGCAGAAGAGCAGACACCCGATGTAATTATACTTGACTTAATGTTACCCGGAATAGATGGGTTTGAAGTATGCAAAAGAATTAGAAGTAGCGAGAAATCAAGGAAAATACCTATCATTATGTTAACAGCAAAAGGAGAAGAGTTAGATAAGATACTAGGCTTAGAACTTGGAGCAGATGACTATCTTACCAAGCCTTTTAGCGTAAGAGAGCTGATAGCCCGAATTAAAGCTGTATTACGAAGATTAGAAGATGTACCTAATCACATGACAAAAAAAACTATACAGATTCATGACGTTTTTATTGATACAGAAAAGCATGAAGTATATAAAAATGGGAAACTGGTTGAGCTAACTTTAAAGGAATTTGACTTATTACGCATTTTAGCTGAAAACAGAGGTAAAGTATTGTCTAGAAATCTGTTAATGACTGAAATTTGGGGATATGGTTATTCTGGAGAGACAAGAACGGTAGATGTTCATATTAGATACCTAAGAATGAAAATTGAAGATAACGATAGACATCCTATATATATTGAAACAATCCGCGGTGTAGGATATAAATTAAAATAGGGGCAGAAAATGAGAAGAAGAAGTATTACTTCTTTAAACTTAGTCAGTGCAAACTTAAATTTTAGCTGTTTTTAGGATAAAATTACTGGTTCGTTAAGCATACATTTTTCCGTACAGTCTAATTGACCCTCGTTCTAAATCATATATATGAACTTCTGAATGTTTACACCAATTTCTTGATAGACTCAGAGCCATCGAGATATCGATGGCTCAAATAACTTTCTAAAGTTTCTTTGCTCCATGTTTCTTTCTCATGGAATCGCCAGAGATATGGATCATGTATGAATTGTGCGCAATTCTGTCAAGTACAGCATCAGTGATTGTTCCTACAAGCAACGTTACCCAAGACGCAACCTAAGTAAGTTTTTCCACTACCTGAAGCACCTGTGATGATCGCATTGAGCCTATCAAACATAAAACTACCTGTAGCCAAAGATAGAATTTGACCCTTGTTGATTTAACGATCATGGGAATAATCAATATCTTCTACACAAGATTCTCTAAATCAAAAACCCGCCTTACTAACATACCGCACCACGAACATACCCCTGAGAGGAATCAGTAACAGGTTGCTTAAGTTCATCTTTGGTAAGCTTGTCTTGACCAGTTTTCAGGATGGATTCAATGTTTTTGTAACCGGGCCGTGTTGTATACTTAAGTGCTCGAATACAAGCATTCTCTATCCTTATGGCAGAGTATTTATCTGCTAGCTTAAGCAACCCAAAGCAAGATTTGTAAGCTTGTTGCTCTACCTTGTAGTTTTTTAAAAAAGAGATTATTTATCCTCATATAAATAATCTCTTTTCTTCTTCTACAATGCATATATTCCTATATTGATTTTCCACCCATTGCTCAAATGCATTAAATACATTTTTATCATATTTATTTTTTTCGCTATACATAATATTTAGTGTTTCATCAATTCTATATGCTTGCCTATATTCTCTATTTGAGCTTAAAGCATCAAAAATATCAGCTATTACTATTATTTTTGACTCTAATGGAATTTGATCTCCTTCCAAGCCAAAATATCCACTTCCATCTACTTTTTCATGATGATAAAGAATAATATTTGAATATTTTCCTAAAGTATTAGATGTTTTGACAATTTGACTACTATAAAATGCATGCTTCTTTATCTCACAGAATTCTTCATCTGTTAGTTTTCCTTTTTTATATAGTATGGAATTTTCTATCCATGCCTTTCCATAATCATGGATCATACCAGCAACTGATACCTCTGTCTTTTGTGAATTAGACAATCTTAATATATCAGCAATATCATAAGCTATCTTAGAAACACGATACCCGTGTTCAATTACATCAAATGGAATTTTTAATTCGTGTTTATATTCGGATGCAATAATGGCTTCATTAAACATATTGCACCTCCCCTAACAAATTATCTAGCAGCGTACTAACACTATTTGCAATTCTGTAAATTGCTTGATTTATATTTGTTTTAAATAGTGTATATAATCTAAAGATATCCACATCATGAAGATGCCCTGCTATTTCCATCTGGATTACTTGTTGATGATTAATACCCATGTGGGAAGAGAATTTCCCACAAAGCTTTTCTACTTCATTACAGTGTTCAAAGGTATAAGGATCTTTTATGTGGATTACTGCCGTCAAGGCTTGCAATACCCCTTTGACCAATGAGAGCGATTTTTCTTCCTCCATGCTATACACCCCTATCCCCAGCCTAATGATCTAAATATCCCCTTTTTAGAAAACAAAAATCCTGCTTATAGATCGATAAAGGCCTCTATAGCAGGAGTATTCTCTTACTATCTATCGTGGCAGCCTGGCAATCATCGTCTCATCAACCTTAGACCCATAGCTTTGCGTCCTTATCTTTCAATAAGTTTGCCTTTATCACACCTATTCACTTTTCATACCTGTATAAACAATTTCCATCTTTAGCTATTTTACCAATCGTGTAAAATTTTGTCAATATATGTTGGTAAATAATAGTCATTATTTTAATTACATATTTATAATATATTATTTATAATGTAAATTATATATAGTGCTATTTTTTACGAGTGAGGATATTTTCAGCAATTTCATGGAGACTATGTTTGGCGGCGGATTCATTGATTTCTTTTAGAGATGTCTGTGCTATCTTTATGGCACTCACTGCATCATTGTAAGCTTCTTGTAAGGCATAGCTATCCTGTAAAAGCCTCAAAATCTCCTTATAGGCTTCTTCTGTACATCCACGGTTTGCAAAAATCTTTTCTAGGCCTCTTTTATATTCCTCCTGCATCATGAGCTTTAACACAGGCAAGGTTATATTTCCTTCTCTTAAGTCATGACCTACAGGTTTCCCTAAAAGTACTGGATCACCGGTGAAATCTAATATATCATCAATAATCTGAAATCCATAACCTATGTGTGTACCATAAATTTTTAATGCATTCACTTCCTTTTCTGCAGCTCCACCCGTGATGGCGCCAGCTTGACAACAAGCTGCAATGAGTATTCCCGTTTTTTTATATATTCTATCGTAGTACTCCTCTACGGACTGATTAAAGTTAAATCGATTGTCTGCTTGACTAATTTCCCCATCACACATCTCTGTAATAGCTTCTACTGCTAAGGTCATGACGGAAATCAATTGATTGCTAGCTAGAATTTCAAAGGCCTTTGCAAATAGATAATCTCCTAACAAAACTGAAGTAAGATTTCCTCTTTCTGCATTTAAGGAAGGTCTATTTCTTCTTGTATCTGATTCATCTATGATATCATCATGTACCAAAGATGCCATATGAATTAATTCAAACGCTGCTGCAGTCTTAATTACCTTTTCGTTTAATTCACCAAAACATTGGGCTGCATTCAACACCAAAAGAGGTCGCAGTCTTTTGCCTCCAGCTCTAATAAGATCAAAGCAGATTTCTTTAGTTTGTCCGCCGCAATCTGAAACTGCAGTATATAGGGCTTCCTCTACTTGATTCAAGCCCTGAACAGCATAAAAATTAGATGCTTTTTCTTTTTTTTCAATGAACCTTTCTTCTATAACGCCGCTCAAATTTTTTCCTCCTCATGCATACATATATTATTCATTATTATCTTTAAGCGACATTACTAAACCCATTGTAAACAGTTTTGATTGTAAAAAAAAATATTCCTTCGTTATAGATAAAGAATGCCACACAATTGTAGGGTGTGGACCTATGTGTCCACCCGCGGGTATTTGCATATGCCCTTGAGGGCAGCCACCTATGTCTACCCGCCTATGGTATCACCCTACTCAGTCTTATCTCATTATTTACTTTATTCCCATGCTGTTTCAAAACAATAAATGAGAAAATAAAAAGAACCCCTCTTTTACTCTAATCCCCTAGGAGTTCTGGTCTATTTAAAATCATTCATAAACCTAAATATTGAAATTCTTTAAAATACGATAAAACAGGCTTCTGTTTTTCCTCTTTTCTTCATATTTTCTTTCGATTTCTTCCCGATCCCTCATTCGAATAACGTAACTATCTACCCTGCTTACATAATGATGCCCAATGGATGCTTCCTCACTCCAATATCGACGCTTAACATCTACCTTTTCCATATGTAATCCACCCTCTTTTACTTGTCTTTATATGATATTTTCGCTATTTAAAGAAGGTTTCCTTTAAGTTTTTATAGACAAATTCCTTGATATATCAACATTTGAGTAGATTTATGCAGTTTTATGTCTAAGTGGTTTTTTCTACCTATTTCCTGGGAAATGGACATATTTCTCTGTTTTATTCTTTGAATATCCCTAAAAAACAAGAACCAGAGATTTCTCTCTGGCTCCCTCATTTCTATTTTGCCTCCCCAAGGTAGGCATTTTTTACTTCTTCATTTGTCAATAGTTCCTTCCCTGGTCCCTCAAGAACAATGGTTCCAGTTTCTAAAACATAACCATAATCTGCAATTTCTAGGGCCGCCTTGGCATTTTGTTCAATCAATAGAATGGTCATGCCTTGACGATGGATTTCTCTAATAATATTGAAAATTTCTTTTACCAGCAACGGTGCTAATCCTAATGAGGGCTCATCCATCATAAATAATTTTGGTTTTGTCATGAGACCCCGTCCTACAGCTAACATTTGCTGCTCTCCACCAGACATGGTTCCTGCCTTCTGCCACAATCGTTCTTTTAGTCTTGGGAATAATTCATATACCCATTCCATATCTTTCTTAATGCCATCCTTGTCAGACCTACAATATGCCCCTAAAAAGAGATTTTCCTCCACTGTAAGGTTTGAAAAAACCCGTCTACCCTCTGGTACGAGCACAATACCTTTCTCAACGATATCTTTTGTCTTATACTTCGTTAACTCTTCTCCATGATACTGAATGGAGCCCTGGGACGGCTTCGTAATCCCCATAATACTCCGTAATGTTGTACTTTTTCCAGCCCCATTGGCGCCAATCAATGTGATGATTTTATTCTCAGGAATATCAATATCGATTCCCCGCAGCGCATGAATGCCTCCATAATGAACATTTAGATTTTGAATGTGCAGCATCTAATCCACCCCCAAATATGCTTCAATAACCTTCTCATTGTTTTGAATTTCACTGGGGGTTCCCTGTGCAATGGTTATCCCATGATCCAATACAAAAATTCTTTCACAGATCCCCATAACCACCTGCATATGATGTTCAATCATGAATATTGTCAGCTTAAATCGATCTCGAATATCTGCTACAAAATCCATAAGTTCTAAGGATTCCTTAGGATTCATCCCTGCCGCTGGCTCATCCAAAAGTAACACCTTTGGATTCGTAGCCAATGCTCTGGCAATTTCTAATCTTCTTTGTTTTCCATAGGGCAAAGAAGTTGATTTCTCATGCATCAGCTCCTGTAAACCTACTTCTTCCAATAAGTGGATAGACTTTTCGTACATTGCCTTCTCTTCTTTCCTATAATTAGGAAGCATCAGCATGGCAGAGAATACATCGGACTTTAAGCGAAGATGGTTTGCAATGAGCACATTATCCAATACCGATAATTCCTTGAACAACCGGATATTTTGAAAGGTCCTTGCTACACCTAACTTTGTAATCTCATCAGGTCTGTATTGAGTGATATCCACGGCTTCCTTACCATCCTGAAAAAACACATTTCCCTCTGTAGGCTTATATACACCTGTAATCATATTAAATGCCGTGGTCTTACCTGCCCCATTTGGTCCAATTAGACCTACGATTTCTCCCTCATTCAAGTTCATATCAAATTGAGATACTGCCACTAGTCCCCCAAATCGCATGGTGATCTTATCTGCTTTTAAGATACTCATTGTTTCACTTCCTTCTTTTGAGTCTTATTAAAGCCCTTGATTTTAGAGAACCAATCCCAAGAAAATTCCTTGGTTCCCATCAACCCCTGTTGATAAAACAAAATTACGATCATTAAAAGGAGCGAAAAAATTACCATACGCATGCCTGGTATTCCCTTTATTTGCACAAATCCTAGGTTGATACTTTCATCCAGTACACGCAGAACCTCCATAGACACAGTAACAACAATAGCGGAAATCGTGGTTCCTGTAATACTGCCAATACCACCTAGTACAACAATCAATAATATATTGAAAGTTAATACAAATCGAAACATATTAGGGTCAATGGTTCCCATTAAATTTCCTAGAAGTGCGCCTCCGATTCCAGCAAAGAAGGCACCCATGGTAAAGGACATTACCTTGTGCTTAAATAAGCTGATCCCCATTGCTTCTGCAGCAATTTCATCTTCACGAATGGCTTTGAATGCCCTTCCATAGCTGCTTTTTATTAAAAACATCATAAACATTATTGTCACGATGGCTGTGCCCCAACTCCACCAGATATTGGTATGGGTAGGTAGACCCTTTAATCCTAACGCCCCATTCGTTACGCTCTGTATATTTACAAAAATAACACGAATAATTTCACTAAAACCTAAGGTAGCTATGGCCAGATAGTCATCCTTTAATTTCAGCACTGGACTACCAATCAAGAATCCTACAAAGGCCGTTACAACACCTGCCATGAGTAGGGCTGGAAGGAATGGCCATTCAACCTTTGCTAGAAAAGGAACGATAGGTTTCATAAAATAATTCATTTCCTTCATGGCAGGAGACATGGTCAGAAGCCCTGCCGTATAAGCACCTACAGCCATAAAGCCTGCATGCCCCAGGGAAAATAACCCAGTAAATCCATTGATTAGATTCATGCTCAATCCTAAAATAATATAAATTCCACATAGGTTTAATATTTTCTTTTGATAAGGGTCGAATGTCTTATTGAGTATATATAACAAGATAATAAATCCAAGGATGGCTCCAATATTCAATAATATTTTTTGTTTTTTCATAGCCATCACCTACACTTTCTCTGATAATTTCTGTCCCATTAAACCAGTAGGCTTAATCAACAGAATCACAATCAAAAATACAAAGGCAAAAGCATCCCTATACCCAGTAAGATCAGGAAGCATGGCCACCAGCATAATTTCTCCAAGTCCCAAGATAAATCCACCCAACACTGCGCCCCTGATGTCTCCAATCCCACCAATAACAGCTGCAATGAAGCATTTTAATCCTGGCATCAATCCCATGAGGGGTTCAAGCTTTGGAAATTTTAATCCCCACATAATTCCGCCTACAGCAGCCAAAACAGAACCAATCCCAAATGTTAGAGAAATAATTTTATCTACATCGATAGCCATCAGTCTTGAAGCTTCATAGTCCTTAGACACAGCTCTCATGGCCATCCCTGTTTTTGTCTTGTTGATAAAATAAACCAAACCTATTAATAATACGATGGTAATGACAGGTATGAAGAAGTTAATACTCACTACAGACACACCACCGATATTAAATACTTTACTGAACATTGGTGGAATAGGAAAAGCCTTAGGTCTTCCACCAAAAACAACGATAGCTAGGTTCTCTATTAAAAAAGAAACCCCTATGGCAGAGATCAACACAGAAATTCTAGGTGAATTTCTTAGGGGACGATACGCTGCTTTCTCTACAACTCTACCAAAGAAATAAGTAAAAATAATTGCTATTGGAAACGCGATCCACCACAGCTGTATGCCTAACAAAATTACAGCATAAAACGCCACATAGGTAGCAATCATAAAAATATCTCCATGGGCAAAATTTATTAGCCTTAGAATCCCATAAACCATTGTGTAGCCTATGGCAATTAGGGCATATAAACTTCCCAAAGACATACCATTGGTTAAATGCTGCATAAATACTTGAAAAGTCATCTTCCTATCCCCCACATCTTTTTTAGTTTATTCATTCAAGTGTTTTTCCCATCATGTATATGAACACCGAAAGAACTTGATCTACATGCTCTGTCCATAGATATTGAAGCAACGGGACTTTTATGATCATGGAAATCCTCTACTCATTTATAAATGTTACATATTTAAAACGACCATTTTCAATTTTCTTAATCACAGCGCTTTTTCTTGTATTTCCATGGGCGTCCAGGGTAATACTTCCTGTAGTTCCTTTAAAATTTGCTGTCTCTGCCAAGGCACCCCTTATCTTTTCAGGGTTCACGGAGTTAGCTCTTTCTATGGCATTCATTAACACGATATATGCATCAAACCCCAAAGCACCAAATGCATTGGGAGCCTTACCATATTGTTTCTGATAGGCTTCTATAAATTGATTTGATATTTCTGTAATTGGCGTCTCAGATGTAAAATGAGTACTAAACGTAGCCCCTTCTACTGCAGACCCACCGATTTCCATAAAGTCATAGGTCTCCCACGTATCCCCACCAATGATGGGTGTTATGATCCCAATTGCTCTAGCCTTTTTGATGAACATGGCTGACTCCATATAATTTCCTGGTACAAAGATCACATCTGTTTCCAAGTTCTTCATTAATTCTAGCTGTTCATCAAAATCCCTTTCACCAGAAACGTAGGATATTACAGAAACAATGCTGTGATCATTCTTTGTAAGTTTTTTAAATGACTCCATAAAATACTGACTCAACCCCAAGGAATACTCCTGGGTTGTATCTTGTACAACAATTGCTTTCTGTGCATTGAGTTCCTTTACAGCATAGTTAGCCATGACGGTACCTTGAAAAGGATCCATGAAGCATACCCGAAAATAATAGGGGTTGTTGTATGTGACCTGAGGATTTGTAGGCGAACATCCCACTGTGGGTATTTTTACCTCTTTTACAATTTCTCCTGCTGCAATAGACAGCGAACTGCCATAGCTTCCAATGAGGGCCTTTACATCCTCCTCATAGACAAGCCTTGTTACAGCCTTGGCAGCCATCGACTTATCACTCTTATTGTCTTCTATGACCAATTCAACCTTTTTTCCTAAAACCTCAGGAAATAATTGATGGGCCAACTGAATACCTTCTAGGGTCATTTGTCCTCCCGAAGCAGCACCTCCGGTAAGTGGCTCAAAAACACCGATTTTTATTACCTCAGAACGTTTCTTTTCTATGTCTACTTTGACTCCTAATTTTTCTTCCGTAGATCCGATAATACCTCTAACACAAACGGATAAGAGAATCATACTTATAAATAAAAATAAAGCCGTTCTTCCTTTCATAGGCTTTATGCTTCCCCCTTAACCTGCTCATATCTATTTTTTGCTTTTTCCTCCTTTTTTAAATTTTTTGAATATATTAACTATATTTTAAGTTTTTGTAACATTTTTGTCAACATAATTCCCATTCCACTCTACTGGCAAATTTCTAACCACAGGGTGTTCCAACAATTTTTTCTCACTATTTTTATTTTTCCTTGTGGGTTTTATATCTTATGGAATAGAATATATCTATCCATAAATGCCAGTATCCCTTGTTTTTTATCACATTTGGTTATATTATATTGTAAAGCTACTATTTTTGGGGGTGTTTATTCATGAAAAGAGTTTTTTCCGGTGTTCAACCGACTGGAAATATACATATTGGTAATTATCTAGGCGCCATGAAGCAATTTGTTGATTTGCAAGAAGAAATGGACTGCTTCTTTTGTGTTGTAGATCTTCATTCTGTTACTTTACCCCAGGATCCAAAAAGCATTTATTCCCATACGCTGGATGTGGCATCTCTTTATATAGCCATAGGGATTGATCCAAATAAATCTACAATTTTTGCCCAGTCCCATGTACCAGCCCATGCAGAGCTTGGATGGCTTCTACAGTGTAATTCATACATGGGAGAGCTTAATAGAATGACTCAATACAAAGACAAGAGTAAAGGCAGCGAATCCGTTCCTGTGGGTTTATTCACTTATCCAGCCTTGATGGCTGCAGATATACTCCTATATGACACCCATATCGTACCTGTGGGAAATGATCAAAAACAACATATTGAGCTATCTAGGGATATCGCTATCCGCTTTAACAATCGATTTGGACATACCTTTGTTGTTCCAGAACCACAAATCAAAAAATCAGGTGCAAGAATTATGGCATTAGATGATCCAAGCAAAAAAATGAGCAAGAGTACAGAGAATCCACTGAGTAGAATCACACTCCTAGACTCACCTGCTCAAATAAAGAAGGCAATTATGAAAGCAACCACAGATTCAGAAGGTGAAGTTCGCTTTGATGAACAAAACAAACCAGGAATTAGCAATCTTTTAACCATCTATAGTGAATTTTCAGGAATATCTATTGCAGACTTGGAGAAAAAGTATGAGGGTCAAGGGTACGGTTCTTTAAAGAAAGATTTAGTAGAAGTTTTAAATATATCCTTAGGAGCTATACAACAACGCTATAATGATATTCGTCATTCTGATGAAATTATGAAAGTTTTAAGAGAAGGTGCTGAGAAAGCTGCCCTTGTAGCAAATATAACAGTGAAGAAAGTAAAAGAAAAAATGGGTTTTGTAACCCTCTAATTTTAAGATAAAGGATAGCCCCTATATATGAACAATATAAGGGCTATCCTTTATTAAGTGTGTGGTACTTATATGTAAATAAAAAATCAAAAAATACAAAAAAGGACTCTATGAGTGTCTTCTATATTTCTTTTACTTTTTTTAGCTCTTTTTTAAATTTTTCAATAGCCTTTTTTTCCATCCTTGATATGGTCATCTGAGATACACCTAGTTCTTCGGCTACCTGTATTTGAGTTTTATCATAGAAAAATCGATCTCTAATAATCTTTATTTCTATCTCATTTAACTTATCCATACATTGCTGAATAAAGTCCCGATTCTCAATAATATCAAAGTGCTTATCATCCTCTCCCACCAGGTCCATAAGCTGTAGATCCTTATCCTCTCCATTACTATCATAACTTAGATCTAAAGATTTCGGCGTGTACACATGACTGGCTTCCATTGCTTCAAGCACCTGTTCCTCAGTACACTCTAGATATGCAGCGATATCTTCAATCCTGGGGCTCCTTTGAAGCGTTTGATTTAATACAGTCCGGGCAGTATTCACTTTTTTAGATAATTCTTGGATTCTCCGTGGTACACGAATCGACCACCCTTTGTCTCTAAAATGTTTTTTGATTTCCCCAATAATGGTTGGTGTAGCAAAACTTGAAAACTCGAATCCCCTACTCAGGTCAAATCTTTCTATAGCATAAATAAGGCCTAAAGAAGCTACTTGATAAATATCTTCATATTCAATGCCTTTGTTTACATATTTTTTTGATAATATTTCAGCGATATATAAATAACGGCTTACAAGGTCATTCCTTATATCCTTATTTTTCGTCTCAGCATATTGCCTAAATAATTCTTTTTCAATAGCTTTTTTTGGGGAATCTGTACCTTCATTGGCCACAGCACAGGCATCATTATTCATTAAATATCCTCCCCTAAATACTTAGTCATCTTAATGATTGTTCCTTCTCCTACATCTGAGATTACATCTACTTCGTCCATTAGAGATTTAATGATAAAGATTCCTAACCCTCCTTCTTTTGGACTTGTTAGATCAGGCTCCTCTAGCTGGTTACAGCTAAATCCACCCCCATGATCAATGATATGAATGCTGATCTTTTCTTGGTCTAGAAAAAATTTCACATCAAAATTCTCTTCTTTTTGGCAAACACCATGCTTAATAGCATTGGTACATGCTTCAGAGATAGCAACCTTAATGTCTTCTAACTCTTCTACATTAAACCCCATTCTGCTTGCCACTGCAGATGCTGTCAATCGCACGACACTTACATATTCTGGCTTGCTAGGTACAGATATGGACAAGCTATCCGTCATTTGATTTTCCACCTTCTCTATCTTTATATTATTATTCACCATTAATCAGTTCACCCTTCTATTCAATCATAAATATTTTATTAAGACCGGTAATACTTAAGAGCTTGGATATATTTGGCTTTGCATTAGAAATGATGATATTTTTATTCTCCTGCTTCAGCCTCTTTAGTGCACCAATGAGCACCCCTAAACCTGTACTATCAATATAATCTAGCTCTAGGCAATTAATTTTTATACTTGTACTATGTTCATTTAAAATTTGTACCAATGTATCCTTTAATTTACCCGCTGTGTATATATCTATCTCTCCAACAACATCTACAATCCATACATCATTTTCTTCGTTTAAAATTGTATTAATCTTCAGTGACACAATACAACCCCCTTCATTTTTCTCTTAGACTCTTACCCTTAAAAATATTAGTTAAACATTAAATAAAAAAATCCTCTTTGTTACTCATTATAAACGATATGAAAAAAATACGCAAAAGCCATAAGCTCTTGCGCAACTATCAAATAAGGGGGTTTAGGGGTTTGATAGGAAAATAACTCGTTATCTTCCTATCATTACATAGGAATCATTAACGTCTATTCCCTATATCCTATTTATACCCTTCTATGTTATTTCAAACATTTTTTTGCATCATTCTCTCTTATTCTTCGTCTTCCTCTTCAGCACCCTGGGCAACCTTTGCTACAGATACAAGATTTGTATCCTGGCCTACTCTCATCAATGTCACACCCTGAGTATTTCTTCCCATTTTTGAGATATGTCTTACCTCTAATCGAATGATAACACCATCTGTGCTAATCAACATCACATCATTTTCATCGCTTACAACCTTAGCACCTGCAATCATTCCGGTCTTATCCTTTGTATTGTAGGTAATAATTCCTTTTCCGCCTCTAGATTGAATTCTATACTCATCTAAGTCTGTTCTCTTTCCAAAACCATATTCGCTTACAACCAATAGGTAACTGCCTTCTGATACCAATTCCATGGCTACGATATAATCTTCATTGGATAGATTCATGCCTTTAACACCCATGGCAGACCTTCCCATATCTCTTACATCATTTTCATGGAAACGGATAGACATACCCTCTCTCGTAACCATAATGACCTCTTGTTGGCCATCAGTTAATTTTACGCTGATTAATTCATCATCTTCCCTTAAGTTGATGGCAATCAATCCTGCTTTTCTAGATGTATCAAACTGAGATAATTCTGTTTTCTTGATGATACCCAACTTTGTAGCGGAAATGAGGAATTTATTATTCTCAAATTCTTTAATTGGGATCACAGCAGTTATCTTCTCGTTTGGCTGAAGTTGAAGCAGGTTAACAATGGCAGTACCCTTAGCCTGTCTCTTCGCTTCCGGAATTTCATAAGCCTTTAATCGATAAGCTCTACCTAAACTCGTAAAGAATAGAATATAATTGTGGGTAGATGTGGTAAACAGATGCTCTACAAAATCCTCTTCCCTAGTAGAGTGTCCTGCTACCCCTTTACCGCCTCTTTTTTGGATCTTATAGGTATTGGCTGGAAGCCTCTTAATATATCCAAAATGGGTCAATGTAATGGCAACATCTTCTTCTTGGATTAAATCCTCCATATCGATCTCATCAGCAGCAGCTGTAATGGCTGTTCTTCTTTCATCTCCATAGGCCTCTTTAACCTCAATCAATTCTTCTTTAATAATATTTAAAAGAAGCTTTTCATTGGCAAGAATCTCTCTATATTGATTGATCAGCATGATTAATTCTTCATACTCAGCATCAATTTTCTCTCTTTCTAATCCTGTTAATCTTTGTAGACGCATATCCAAGATAGCCTGTGATTGCTTCTCCGATAAAGAAAATTCACTCATCAACCTGGATTTTGCTTCCTGGGTATTTGCTGAACTTCTAATCAGACTGATGACCGCATCAATATGATCAAGGGCGATTTTTAGACCCTCTAATATATGGGCACGATCTTCGGCCTTTGCCAGATCATACTTAGTCCTTCTTGTAACTACATCTTTTTGATGCTCTAGGTAATGATAGAGCATTTCATAGAGATTTAGTATTTTCGGCTCTCCATTTACCAAAGCAATCATAATAATACTAAAGGTATCCTGCATTTGGGTATGCTTGTAAAGCTTATTGAGTACAACATTTGCATTGGCATCACGTTTTAATTCTATGACAATACGCATCCCTGTACGATCGCTCTCATCTCGTAAATCCGATATACCCTCAATTTTTTTATCCCTAACAAGCTCTGCAATCTTTTCGATTAGCTTTGCCTTATTTACCTGATAAGGAATTTCAGTGACAATAATATGGGTTCTTCCCTTTGCCGTTTGCTCAATTTCTGCATTGCCACGAACAGTTACTTTCCCCTGCCCTGTACGATAGGCGTCTTTAATACTTTCATATCCCATGATCGTAGCTCCCGTTGGAAAATCTGGGCCTTTTACGATCTTAATCAAATCCTCAATGTTTGTTTCCCCATCGTCAATCATTCTTACAGTGGCATCTATGATTTCATTTAAATTATGAGGGGGAATAGACGTGGCCATCCCAACGGCAATTCCATTTGATCCATTGACCAATAGATTTGGATATCTACTAGGCATTACAGCAGGTTCTTTTAATGTTTCATCGAAGTTTGATGTAAAATCCACCGTTTCCTTTCCAATATCACGTATCAACTCGATAGCAATCTTAGACATCCTTGCTTCCGTATAACGCATAGCTGCTGCGCTGTCTCCATCAACGGAACCGAAGTTTCCATGACCATCTACCAATAAATATCTCGTTGAAAAATCCTGGGCCATTCTTACCATAGCTTCATAAACAGAGCTATCACCATGGGGATGATACTTACCCAATACGTCACCGACGATACGAGCAGACTTTCTATGGGGCTTATCAGGAGATAATCCCAACTCACTCATGGCATATAAAATCCTTCTATGAACAGGCTTCAATCCATCCCGTACATCAGGAAGAGCTCGTCCTACGATAACACTCATGGCGTAATCAATATAGGACTTCTTCATTTCCTCTTCTATATCAATTTGTAATATCCTGCTTGTATCCTCTGTCATTTTATTTCCCCCTTGCTACACATCTAGATTGCTTACATATTTGGCGTTTTCTTCGATAAAATCACGTCTAGGCTTTACCTTATCTCCCATAAGTGTAGTAAAAATTTCATCCGCTGCCACGACATCATCAATATTTACTTGAACCAGGGTTCTTCTCATAGGATCCATGGTTGTATCCCATAATTGTTCCGGATTCATTTCACCAAGACCCTTATACCGTTGAATGCTAATGCCTACTCTACCAATTTCATTTAGCAATTGGTCTAGTTCTTTATCAGAGTATACATAATGCTCTTCTTTTGATTTCTTAATCTTATATAAAGGCGGCTGGGCAATATAGATGTGTCCCAATTCAACCAATGGTCTCATATAACGGTAGAAGAATGTCAACAATAACGTTCGGATATGGGCACCATCCACATCGGCATCGGTCATGATAACAATCTTATAATATCTAAGTTTATCAATATCAAAATCCATATCTATACCACAGCCAAAGGCCGTAATCATTGCCCTAATTTCATTATAATTTAAGATTTTATCCAATCTAGCCTTTTCTACATTCAGAATCTTACCTCTTAAGGGTAGAATCGCTTGGGTTCTACGATCTCTTCCTTGCTTTGCTGATCCCCCGGCAGAATCACCCTCTACAAGAAACACCTCACTTAGCTTTGGATCCCGTTCAGAACAGTCTGCCAATTTACCAGGAAGGGCCATACTATCAAGAAGACCTTTTCTTCTTGTGAGTTCCCGTGCTTTCCTTGCAGCCTCCCTAGCTCGAGCTGCCCTTAGGGATGTTTCTACAATGATTTTTGCTTCAGAAGGGTTTTCTTCTAAAAATGCAGTAATGGCCTCTGCCGTTATGGATTCTACAATTCCCCTCATTTCACTGTTTCCAAGCTTGGTTTTTGTTTGTCCTTCAAATTGAGGATCTGTTAATTTCACGGATATAATGGCCGTTAAACCTTCACGGATATCTTCTCCCGTAAGATTATCTTCTTTTTCTTTTAATATATTACTTTTCCTCGCATAGTCATTTACAACCCTTGTCATAGCCGTCTTAAATCCAATTAAGTGGGTACCACCCTCATGGGTATTGATGTTATTGGCGAAGGCAAATATATTTTCTGTATAGGAATCTGTATATTGCATAGCAATCTCTACATAAGAACTATCCTTAGATCCTTCAAAATAGATGATGGTGTCATTCACTATATCCTTGTTTTTGTTTAAATGTTTTACAAATTCTTTAATTCCACCCTCATAATAAAAAGTAACATCTTTGGGATTCTCAGGTCTTTGATCTATTAGTCGAATTCGAATGCCCTTGTTTAAGAAGGCCATTTCTCTAAAACGATGCTCCAAGGTATCAAATTTATAGGAAACCTCTTCAAATATAAGGGAATCCGCTAAAAATGTTGATCTTGTACCCGTTTCATTGGTTTCCCCAATAATTTCTAATGTTGTTGCTGTATGACCTCTCTCATAGCGCTGCTTGTATATCTTTCCATCTCTCTTCACTTCTACTTCCATCCACTCTGACAATGCATTTACAACGGAAGCACCTACCCCGTGAAGTCCTCCTGACACTTTATATCCGCCGCCACCGAACTTACCACCTGCATGGAGTACCGTATGGATAACTTCTACTGCTGGCTTTCCCATCTTTGGATGAATATCTACGGGCATACCCCTAGCGTCATCCTGAACACTAATGATATTGTTTTCATGGATAGTAATTTCAATATTCTTACCATGTCCTGCCAATGCCTCATCAATACTATTGTCCACAATTTCATATACCAGGTGGTGTAGTCCTTTCGGCCCTGTGGATCCTATGTACATCCCTGGTCTCTTCCTAACAGGCTCTAAACCTTCTAAAACTTGTATTTGTTCCGCGCTATATTCGTGTGTTATTTTTTCAACCATTTTTTTACCCCCTAGGATCAAATATCCTTTAAATTCAATTTTACTCTCATTTGCATCATTTAATTTTCATAAGTATTTCTTATACTGTAAAAAAGCAGCTATGCTGCTTTCACCAAGTTTATTGCCGGTTTTTATGCTAAAGATGAAGGGCATCCATAAAATTTGTTCGTTTATGAAGGGTGACGGAAGAGATAGGCGAGTAATAGATTACCGTTTTTATTTCCTTAGATGATTTCCTTGATCTTTTTACTCTCTTCTCCGTAATGATGCAAGACTTTGGTTCTTCCTCTGATATTTTTAATATAAATCCTTCTTCTTCAGCGATTTTTAAAAATTCCTTGCTATCTTTTGATTTTGATATGGTATGAATATCCACAATCGATATAATATCTTTTGTAGGAACAACCACATCTCCGCCCAGATGAAGAAACATACATACGCCTCCTTCATAAAATATCCACATTATATTATAACCTTTTCAATTCAAGTATAAAAGTTTTTTTACAAATATGGGAAAAGAATGAGACTTTTATCCCTGTTTTTATCAAATCTATCCTTTAATTAATATTTATTTCATCCTTTTGACGAACAACTGCCTTCTCTACGTAATAAATATTTGATGCTTCTAGATTTAATGTAGATAGCGCATTTAAATCAGTGGTGGTGATAAACGTCTGAATATCCCTTAGACTTTTTACCAAGAAGGCCTGCCTTTTTATATCTAATTCCGACATCACATCATCTAAAAGTAAAATAGGATATTCTCCCGTTTCCGCTTTCATTAATTCAATCTCTGCTAATTTTAAAGAAAGAGCAGAAGTTCTTTGTTGTCCTTGGGATCCAAAAACTCGAATATCAATACCATTCACATAGACCCCAAGGTCATCTCTATGGGGTCCTACGGTGGTGGTTCCTCTTTGAATATCTACTTCCATTGCCTTTTTTAGATCCAGATGAAAAACACTTTGAATTTTTTCTTCATCCTTAATTTCCTTAATACTGCTAAGATACTTAATTTCCAAGGTTTCCTTGTTATCTGTAATTTTTCGATGGAGTAACCTACTTAATGTATTTAACCGAACAATGAACTTTATTCTCTCTTTAATAATACTGGTTCCCAATTCAACCAACTTTTCATCCCATATATCTAGGGTTGCCATATATTTTCGATCATGATATATCTTTTTTAATAGATTATTCCGTTGTATCAGTACACGGTTGTATTGACCTAATTGATGGTAATAGCGAGGCTTCATGTTTGATATTTCTAAATCGATAAATTTTCTTCTCTCCACAGGCCCCTCTTTCACTAGCTTTAAGTCTTCTGGTGAGAATACAATCACATGAACATTGCTGAGCAATTCAGCATTTTTTGTTAAAGTTACTCCATTTACCTTCATATGTTTTTTCTTATTTTCTTCCATCTTTATTTCAACAGAAACATTGGTGTATCTTTTTTCTCCCTCTACGTGAATATAGGCTTTATCCTTATCCATCTTAATGATTTCTCTTTCTTTACTGGTGCGGAAGGATTTTCCTGTTCCTGTCATATAAATAGCTTCTAGTATATTTGTTTTCCCTTGAGCATTATCACCGATAAATACATTCATCTTTGGATGAAGCTTTAAGTCCAATTGGTGATAATTTCTAAAGTTAATTAACTTTAACTTTTTTAAGTACATGCTGAGCGCTCCTTGATCTACAAGATCTGATCATCCCTAGAGATCTATTTTGAAAATAAATGCACCTATTCCACGACTTTCACTTTACCTCCTTGAAATTCTACAATATCTCCAACCTTAATCTTTTTACCTCTTTGGTATTCTTTTGTTCCGTTTAGCTTTACCATACCATCTTGAATCATTAGCTTTGCATGGCCCCCGGACTGTACAAAGTCTGCCATTTTCAACAATTGATCCAACTTAATGTATTCCGCTTCAATTTTTATTTCTTTATACATTTATAAACTTCCTTTCATCCGTCGTTTCATCTCTATCATGGGATATTTTACGCCCAATTATTCCAATGTATCTATTATATAGAAATATTTCATATTTTGAAAGACAATTATAAATTGACTTACTTTGACCTTCATTATATGGAATCTTTCTATTTCTTACAAGTTCCATATTTAAAAATCTCTAAAAAACAGAATTTCCTAAATTTAAAAAGAGTCCACTGAATGTGGACTCTTTTTAACCAGCTAATCTAACAGGTAATACCAAATAGGTATAGTTATTCGTATCTGTGGGCTTGATAATACATGGACTTACATTGGTGGTGAAGTCTAAGTATATTTCATCACTATCCAGTATTTTTAAAGCATCTAAAAAATACTTGGAATTAAACCCTATGTCTATATCCTCACCTTCCAGCTCAATTCGTAGGTTTTCAAAAACCCTGCCAATCTCAGCATTAGAGGTAATGGTCATCATTTCATCCTTCACAGAAAACTTAATAAGGTTATTTTTTCCTTCTCTGGCAAGGAGAGACGCTCTTTCAATACTATCCAATAAATCTCTGGTTTTCACCTTTACTCTGGATTTAAATTCCTTGGGGATGATCTGCTTATAATTTATAAATTCTCCTTCTAGCAGCCTAGAAATAATTCTTACATTTGCCATTTGAAACAAAACATGCTTATCTGTAAAGAATATTTCTACCTTGGAGGTTTCTTCTTCTGATAAAATTCGATGAATTTCATTCAGTGTTTTTCCTGGAATGACAGCCTTATTGCTAAAATCAGTCTTTATATTCCCTTGTCGTAAGGACAATCTATATCCATCTAATGCCACCATATTGATGATTCCTTCTTGTATTTCCATGAGTACACCCGTCAAAATAGGTCTTGTTTCATCTAATGCTGTTGCAAAGGCTGTTTGACGAATCATATTTTTAAGTAAGTCTTGTGGTATTTCATAAATGTTTTCTTCTTCAATGGCAGGTAACTCAGGAAATTCTACGGAAGGTTGTCCTACCAGTGTAAATTCAGAGTTCGCACATTTAATTGTCATATTATTTGATTCATCTACATCAACTTCTACATCGGCATCTGGGAGTTTTCTAATGATATCGCCAAGAAGTCTTGACGAAATTACAATCGATCCCTCGGAAAGAATGTTAGCCTCGATATAGTTCTCTATTCCAACCTCCAGATCTGTACCTACTAGTTTTAGTTTTTGGCCACAGGTCTCAATGAGTATACCTTTTAGTATAGGTAATGTGGTTTTTGTTGAAACGGCTTTTTGAACGATATGAATACTAGCCGCTAGGTGTTTTTGACTGCAAATAAATTTCATATGTGGATAACCTCCTTGTCTAAAAAAGGAATAAATAAATATAGTTTTTTAGTAGTAATAGTAGTAGGGCGTGTGGATTTGTGGGTAAGTGCCTGGAGCCTTTGGCATCACATGGCTAGAAGTGGTTCAAAAAGTGTGTATAACCCCACTCCACTTATCCACATATTCTAAAAATAAATCAATCATTGAAACTTATACACAAACTATGGCTACTTTAGCCACAGTTGAGTGTGTACTATTTACTCTTGATATCTTTGATCATATTTTCTATTTTTGCTTTGAAGTCAATATTACTATTGATGTCATTTGTAATTTTTTCGTGGGCATGGATCACAGTTGTATGGTCACGACCGCCAAATTCATCACCGATTTTTGGCAAAGACAAGTCTGTTAGTTCACGGCATAGATACATAGCTATTTGACGTGGATAAGAAATAGAACGAGTACGCCTTTTTGAGTTAAAATCCTCTAACTTTAATCCACTGTGTTCTGAAACTACTTCTTTAACAAGGGCCACTGTGATCTGCTTTGGTCTTGATGATGAAATAATATCCTTTAATGCTTCAGTCGCTAATTCTACAGTCACTTCTTTATTGGTCAGTGAGGAGTATGCCACAATTCGAATCAAAGCACCTTCAAGTTCACGGATATTGGCTTGAATTTTTTTTGCAATATAAAGCATAGCATCGTTTGGAACGTCTATATTTTCAACCTCAGCCTTCTTGCGCAAGATGGCAATTCTTGTTTCTAGATCAGGAGGTTGAATGTCCGTAATTAAACCCCATTCAAAACGAGATCTTAATCGATCTTCTAAAGTAGGGATTTCCTTAGGAGGTCTATCACTGGAAATGATAATTTGTTTATTCGCCTCATGGAGGGCATTAAAGGTATGGAAAAATTCTTCCTGGGTTCTTTCCTTTCCCGCAATGAATTGAATATCATCCACCAAAAGTACATCTACAGTTCTATACTTATTTCTGAATTCTACGTTCTTATCATCACGGATAGAGTTGATCAACTCATTGGTGAATTTTTCAGAGGAAACGTATACTACTTTGGCGTTAGGATTTTGCCCTAGGATATAGTGACCAATGGCATGCATCAAGTGGGTTTTTCCGAGTCCAACTCCCCCATAAATAAACAAAGGATTATAGGCCTTTGCAGGGGATTCTGCTACAGCTAAAGATGCAGCATGGGCGAAACGGTTACTATTTCCTATGACAAAGGTATCAAAGACATACTTTGGATTTAAGTTGAGCGTATCAAAGCTGTCTGAGAATCCATTGCTATGATGATGTGCTGGCGCTTGCTGGGCTGCCTTTATGTACTTTTCACTTCCTGGAACAATGAATTCTAGTCGATATTCCTGGGAAGTAATCTGTTTAATGGCATTCATGATTAGGTTGGAGTATCTTGCTTCCAATATACCTTTAGAAAAATCATTGATCACACCAAGTACAATGGTGTTTCCATGAATAGAAATAGGTTCTATGGGTTTTAGCCAAGTATTGTAGCTTACTTCTGTCAGCTCTGTCTTAATTAAGTTGAGAGCTTTTTGCCATATATCTGGCAGATTCATACTCATATAGCGACCTCCTATCAGAATGAAATAAAAACAACCCCATAGACAAAATAAAAAAATAATAGGAGTTGAAAATAGAGTATATCCACAAGCTATCCACAAAAATTGTTGATAGCTGGGATATTTAAAATATTTTTGTGCATAATTTTTATCAACGAGGAAATGATTAGAGTTGTGGATAAAATAGGGTATAAAAATGTATTTATAAAACCCTTATGGGCTTGTACACAAAATTAACAAGTAAAATTGAGAGTCATACACAGTGATAAAGGATACTTTCCCAATACAAGAGGAAGAATGCCCTTTACTTATACACAACTTTATCCACAGCTGTGTATAAAGTTGAATTTGTTAATAAAAATTTCCACTTATCAACAGTTTGTATTCATCATATCAAATTCAAAAAGGGATTTCAATCATAAACACAAAAATTATCCACAGGAAAAAAATGTGGTGATATCTTTATCCACAAAAGGTACCAAAAATTACTTTCTTGACAGATTGTAAGTACGAAGTTATAATTATTTAGTAAATGCTCATTTTAGGGAGAATATCCCTATCAATAAGATATTATATAGGTAGATTTTGAAGGGGGTGTTTTTCGTGAAGATGACATATCAGCCAAAGAAGAGACAAAGAAAGAAAGAGCACGGTTTTAGAAAAAGAATGAAAACTAAGTCTGGTAGAAACGTTTTAAAAAGACGTAGATTAAAGGGCAGAAAAAGTTTGACTGCTTAAGGGCCGCATAAAGTGGCCTTTTTCTATAACTACAGATATAGTTAGAAAATTATGAAGTGCATAAAATTATGGAAGAGAATTTAAAAAAAAATTCATAGTACATAGGAAAGATTGTGCATACTAAGGAATAAATGACATAATGAAAAGTGCATAAAGAGGAAGGCTTTCATTAAAAGGAAGGAAAAACCATGGATCATACGTTGCGACTGAAGAAGAACATGGAATTTAAAAAAGTATATGGCAAAGGAAATTCTATGGCAAATCGACTATTGGTTCTTTTCATGATGAAAAATGGAGAGGATTTCAATCGTGTGGGTTTTTCTGTGAGTAAAAAAGTCGGAAACAGTGTTGTACGAAATCGTGTAAAAAGATTGATGAAGGAAAGTTTTCGAGCTAAGGGATCTACAGCTGCCAAAGGATATGATCTAATATTTATCGCTAGGATTAATATAAAGGAAGCACCTTATGTAGATGTAGAAAAAGCCATGGTTCATTTACTAAGAAAATCAAAACTATTGAAATAGGTGAAATCATTGAAGGCGATATGTATATGGATGGTGATGATATATAGAAAGTATATTTCTCCTCTCAAGCAACCTTCCTGTAGATTTTATCCAACATGTTCTCAATATGCATTGGAAGCCCTGGAAAAGTATGGGGCTATAAAAGGAATGATCCTTAGCATCAGAAGGATCTTTAAATGTCATCCGTTCCATCCAGGAGGGTATGACCCTTTAAAGTAGAAATGATAGGGGGTAAAAGATTTGATCGCAAAACCGTTAGGAATGCTCTTAAATTTCTTATATGGTCTTATTGGAAACTATGGAATTACGATTATTGCGTTTACTGTGATCGTGAAGCTTATTTTGTTGCCATTAACACTACAGCAGTTAAAGTCAACAAAGCAAATGTCTGAACTACAGCCTAAATTAAAAGAATTGCAGGAAAAATATAAGAATGATAAAGAAAAATTAAATGCAAAAACAGTGGAATTGTATCAGCAATACAAAGTAAATCCTGTGGGTGGTTGCTTGCCCCTTGTGATTCAGATGCCGATCATTTTTGGTCTTTTTGCCGTGCTAAGAGAGCCTATGAAGTATATTACTGATCCAAATTTTGTACAGGCTGTGAATGAAGCGTTTCTATGGATTCCAAACTTAAGTAAACCAGATCTGCTTGTATTACCTATTTTGGCTGGTATTACAACGTACTTCTCAATGAACTCTGCAAGTACAGGTGCCGCACAGAATCAAACCATGAAAACCATGAATATGGTATTCCCTGTGATGATTATATGGTGGGGAAGAAGTTTTCCAGCAGGATTGACGTTATATTGGGTAGTAAGTAACGTATTCCAGATGGGACAACAGTACCTTTTACCTAAAGCCGGAAAAGTGGGAACACCTAAGGAGGAGTCAAATTAGTATGAGATTTACTGAAAAGACTGCAAAAACCGTAGAGGAAGCTGTAAAAATTGCTTTAGAGGAATTAAAGACTACCCAGGAGCATGTTGAGGTGGAAGTACTAGAGGCACCTAGCAAGGGTATTTTTGGCTTTATTGGAACAAAGCAAGCCAAAGTGAAGGTTACAGTGATTGATAATCCACAGGAAACGGCTTTAGAATTTCTAAGAAATGTACTAAAGACCATGGGTCTTGAAGCACAATACAAAACGAAGTTAAAAGGTGAGACCTTATATGTAGATGTCTTTGGAAAAGATATGGGCATCCTCATTGGACGTAGAGGTCAAACTCTGGATTCCCTACAGTATCTTGTTAGTTTGGTTGTGAATAAGGACCGTGAAAATTACCTTAGAGTTGTTTTGGATACAGAGGATTATCGAAGAAAGAGAGAGCAAACCCTCATTCGATTGGCCAATAGATTGGCTCAGAAAGTAAGGAGCTCTCGAAAAGATATCGTTTTAGAGCCAATGAATCCATATGAAAGAAGGATTATTCACTCCGCATTACAGAATCATCCTCATGTAGAAACAAAAAGTCATGGTGAAGAGCCTTATCGAAAGGTCATTATTACAGTGAAGTAGTAAGACAGTTATTTTTTCCTATGAAAAACAGGTGCAAAGATGATACTACAAAACCCAGTAAGTATACTGGGTTTTGTTAATATGTAGGAAAAAATATCTATATGATTTGTACATATGAATTATTAAAGGGATTGCCTTTCCCTGTATTTCGAAAAGTCCTAAAGAAGCCCCATCACTTTGTTGGTTGGATCTGTAATGGTTTGGCAGATTATTGGTATAATATATATGATTGCATAGCACGAATCCTACAA
>CALECF010000051.1 GCA_937948705.1 uncultured Anaerosolibacter sp.
AAAAGAGATGCATCTATCAAGATGCTTTCCTTTCCCTTTGAATCCTATCGAAAGGGGCAGCGTGATTTTGCCAAGGCAGTATATCGAACGGTTGTGGATGGCAAACGACTTTTTGCCCAGGCCCCTACCGGTATCGGCAAAACCGTGTCAGCCCTCTTTCCCACCATAAAAGCCATGGGAGAAGGCCATACCTCTAAAATTTTTTATCTTACAGCCAAAACCATTACCCGCCAAGTCGCTGAAGAAGCATTCTCAAAGATGCATGGCAGGGGACTTCTTTTTAAATCTGTTACCCTAACCGCTAAGGATAAGATTTGCTTTAAAGAAGAGTCCACCTGCAATCCTGAGCAATGCGAGTACGCCAAGGGCCACTTTGATCGGGTGAACGATGCCCTCAGGGCTCTCTTGCATCAAGAACAGCTTCTCACCAGGGAAAAAATCGAAGCCTATTCTAGGGAATATCACATATGCCCCTTCGAATTTTCACTGGACCTCACCCTGTGGGCTGATGCTGTGGTGTGTGACTATAACTACGCCTTTGATCCAAGGGTATATCTTAAGCGTTTCTTCGCTGAGGAGGGGGGAGATTATACCTTTTTAGTAGATGAAGCCCATAATTTAGTAGATCGTTCCCGGGAGATGTTTTCCGCTGAATTATACAAAAGGCCCTTTTTAGACTTAAAGAGGATTTTCCAATCGAAGTCCCCTACAATCTCCAAAGCTTTAAATCAATTAAATAAGGTGATGCTGATATATAAAAAATACCTTGAGGAGGAAAACCAGCCCATTCACAAGGATAATCCTAAAGATTTATATCTTCCTCTTCATAAGTTTATTAAGGAAGCAGAAGAATGGCTCACTAAAAATGAAAATCAAGAGGGATATGAAGAGCTCCTAGATTTATACTTCTCCTGCCATACCTTTTTAAGGATTGCAGAATTTTATGATGAACGCTATGTCACTTATATAGAGCAGGGACAAAAAGATATTAAGGTGAAGCTATTTTGTCTTGACCCATCCTATCTCCTCCGAAATGCCCTACGTCGAGGTCGGTCAGCCATATTGTTCTCAGCTACCCTAACCCCACTACCCTATTTCCGAGAAAT
This sequence comes from uncultured Anaerosolibacter sp., assembly GCA_937948705.1. The sequence continues at coordinate 1,107 of CALECF010000051.1, forward strand.
CCTTGGTGGTGATGAGGAGGACAAGCTCTTGCGCCTAGCTTCCCCCTTTGATAGAACAAATCTCTGCCTGTCCATTGCGGATCGAATTTCTACCAAATACAAAGATCGGGAGGATAGCTACGACGCCATTGTAGATTATATATATGGTACCATCCAAGGAAAAAAGGGTAACTATTTTGCCTTTTTTCCTTCCTATCAATATATGGACAAGGTTTACCAGTTGTTTGGTGACAAATATCCTGAAATCAACACCTTGCTCCAAGAAGCATCCATGGGAGAAGAGGCACGGGAACAATTTTTATTACAGTTTCAATCGGATAATGATAGGAGCCTTGTGGGCTTTGCTGTCCTCGGTGGAATTTTCTCCGAAGGGATTGATCTGGTAGGGGATCGTTTGGTCGGTGCCATCATCATTGGTGTAGGCCTCCCCCAGATCTCCTTAGAAAGGGATATCATCATGGATTATTTCCAGGAGAAGCACCATCTGGGTTATGAATATGCCTATATGTATCCTGGCATGAATAAGGTGCTTCAAGGGGCTGGCAGGGTCATCCGATCCGAAAGTGATCAAGGGGTTGTGCTGTTAATTGATGAACGGTTTCGCCATTCCCGCTATCAAAAGCTATTCCCACCAGAATGGTTTGCCCATGACTCCGTTCATAATTTGAAAGATCTCGATCTTACACTGGATCTCTTTTGGAAACAAAACAAATAAGAGGGTAGCAACGAAATCGTTGCTACCCTCTTATTTGTTTTGCTTCCCTACAATCCTAATTGATCGGAGATACCGCACATGGCCTGGAGAGATAACGACACAAATTCTTCAAAAGGAATTCCCAATTCCTCGATAGACATCATGGCTTCCCTGTCAGCCCCTGCCGCAAATCGCACTTCCTTCATTCGTTTGGTCACAGATTTTACCTTTACGCTGCTCACCTTCTTGTCTGGATATACCAACGCAATGGCGGTGATAAATCCTGTGATAGGATCTGCTGCATAAATGGCGCGGTCCATACTATTTGTAATAGCAACACCCGTCTCCTTATTATGGGCACAGATGGCATGGTACATGCTCTCGTTGCCTATACCAGATTCCTTCAAGAGCTCCACGGCTTTCTGCCCATGTATATGGGGATTGGCCTGATAATCTACGATGTCAGCATCTAGATCATGGAGTAACCCCGCCATGGCCCACTCATCTTCCCTATTAGGCTCTATTTTCTTAGCCAATTCTCGCATCACCGCTTCTACCGCATAGCAATGCTTGATCAAATGTTCACTTTTCAGATGTTCTCCCATAAGGGCCAATGCTCTTTGTCTTTCCATAAGTTCTGTACACCCTTTCTTTCGTTATCGTTCCTATTCTATGCTTTTATCTCTCTTAGAATATTTTGTGCAAAGGCTTTTGCCTTTTCCTCAGCCCCTGGTACTAGCTCAATTTCTCCTGGATCATTGGCTGTAGCCATCAGGGCAAAGTAAGGGGGAATCCGGAAGCTCTTATTCACGCTTAAGGCACTGATGAGCTGCTTTGCCACAGAATCACTGCCAGAATTTCCAGATACAATGACAGCAAACATACTTTTATCATAGAACTTTATTCTACGATAAAGAACCGTCATTCGATTGATGACTGCGGTGAGCTTCGCAGAAACCGCATCATTATAATTTGGACAAATCCATACCACGGCATCCGCCTTTTCAATGGC
>CALECF010000052.1 GCA_937948705.1 uncultured Anaerosolibacter sp.
AGAGATCGTAAAGGTATTCCCTGGCAATGCATTCGGCCCATCTATTATCAGTGCCTTCAAAGGCCCCCTTCCACAAGGGAACTTTATGCCAACCGGCGGCGTAAATCTAGAAAATGTAAAAGACTGGATTAAAGCAGGCGCGGTAGCTGTTGGTACTGGCGGAGATCTCACCAAGGGTGCAAAGACCGGTAATTATGAGTTAGTAACGGAGACAGCAGCCAAGTTTGTAGAAGCAGTAAGAATAGCAAGAGGTAAATAAGGAGGAATAAACATGGGTAAATTTGTTACTTTCGGAGAAATCATGTTAAGATTAGCACCACTAAATTATGACAGATTTGTACAATCTAAAGAATTTGGAGTAGTATATGGCGGAGGAGAGGCAAACGTTGCCGTGTCTTTAGCCAACTATGGAAAAGATGCATATTTTGTAACGAAGCTTCCAAAACACGAAATTGGTCAGTCTGCTGTGAATGAGCTGAGAAGATATGGCGTAAATACGGCCTTGATTACAAGAGGCGGAGACCGAGTAGGTATTTATTTCTGTGAAAAGGGAGCATCCCAGAGAGCTTCTAAAGTAATCTATGACAGAGCACATTCAGCCATCGCTGAAGCGAAAAAAGAAGATTTTAATTGGAAAGAGATTTTTGAAGGTGCAGAGTGGTTCCACTTTACTGGAATTACACCAGCCTTATCCGATAACTGTGCAGAAATTACCCTTGAAGCAGTAAAGGCTGCAAAAGAAGCAGGGGTGACGGTAAGTGTTGACTTAAACTTTAGAAAAAAGCTTTGGTCTACAGAAAAAGCAGGTAGAGTAATGGGCGAAATCGTAAAATATTGTGATGTAGTCATTGCAAATGAAGAGGATGCTGAGAAAGTATTTGGCATCAAAGCAGAAGAAACAGATATCACAAGTGGACATTTAAGCGATGAAGGCTATAAAAAGGTTGCGCAGGAACTAGTAGATCGTTTTGATTTAAAATATGTTGCGATCACACTAAGAGAAAGCTTCTCAGCTTCCGATAATGGCTGGTCAGCGATGATGTATGATACCAAAGAGTTCTACAAATCTAAAAGATATGACGTCCGTATTGTGGACCGTGTAGGCGGAGGAGATTCCTTCGGTGCAGGTCTAATTTATGGATTGACTTCAGGGATGAGCAATCAAGATGCACTAGAATATGCTGTAGCAGCTTCCTGCTTAAAGCATACGATTGAAGGAGATTTCAACCTTGTGTCCATAGAAGAAGTAGAGACCTTAATGAAGGGCGACGCTTCCGGAAGAGTACAGCGATAAGAATTCATCGGAAAAGGGATGAGCAAATGTTAACCTTAGAGCATGTGGGTATCTGTGCAAAGGATACAGTAAAGTTAAAGGATTGGTATGTAAAAGTATTTAACTTTAAGGTCGTATATGATAATAAAAAAGAAGTACCAACTTTCTTTCTTCTAATGGAGGATCAAAGTATGATTGAGATCTATCCTGCTGAGAATCTAACAGATCAGGGAATCAATAAAGATCAAGGAATCAGACATTTAGCCTTTGGTACCGATAATATAAAGAAAGAATATCAAAACCTTCAAAACCATCAGGTTGAAATTATTGAAGAACTAAAAACAAACCCAAAGGGTGTAAGTACGGTATTCTTTAGAGATATTGAAGGAAATATCCTTCATTTTATTCAAAGACCAGAACCCCTTTATTAATCAGGAACAAGGAGCGCGTTTTCCACCTTAAGCTCCTCTCCATAAATTCCCTTTCTATTAATAGAGGGGGATTTTTTAGTTTTTGTAGAGTAAAGGATAGATCCACATTGTACAATAGAGCTTGTATGATGAATAGTGATATGTACAGAATCCTACATAGAGATGTAAGACAAGTAAAGCAGAAAAAATTGATTACAATATGTATATTTATATGAAAATGTCACAAAAGTGAATAATAACACAAAAAAGTTAAGATAAATGATATTAAATCTGATTGACATCCCTTAAATCAGAATATATAATCAATATTAAGATTCAGGTTGTCTGACAAGTAAGGGGGCTTTATGGAAGTGAAAAAACTCAATACCAGCGACATGGTTTATAGGCTGATTGAAAAGAAAATATTGGACCAGGAGTGGACTCCCGGAACGAAAATTACCTCTGAAAATCAATTAGCACAAGAACTAGGGGTAAGTAGGATGTCTGTCCGAGAAGCTATTGAAAAAATGGTAGCATTAAACGTTTTAACAAAACGTCAGGGTGAAGGGACCTTTGTTAACGAGCTATCAGCGTCCATCTATCTAAACGGATTGATACCAATGATTCTCCTTGAAAAAGACAACTTGATAGACATACTCGAATTCAGAAAAATTATAGAAGTTGACAGTACAAGACTTTGTGCAGAGAACTGCGATAAGGAAACAATAGAAGAATTAGAGAAGTGTTATCAAGATATGTGTGATTTCCAACAAGAATCCATTCGATTTGCAAATGCAGATTATGGATTTCATATGGAAATCGCTAAAGGAACTAAAAACTCCTTGGTCATAAAAATAAATAGTATTCTAACAGATCTATGGAAATATCACCAAAGGGAGATTAATAAATATCTAGGGCCTTTAGGGGGATTACACCAGCACAAACTAATTTTAGAGGCTATTAGAGATAAGGATGGGGAATTGGCTGCTCTTTATATGCAAAGACATATACAAAGAACATTAGATGAAATTCGCAGTATTAAAGAAAAAGAAAAGAAGGAATCACTATTATTAGAAAATGAAGGCGGGGGAGAAAACGTATGATGTCTATTACTACTACGAGGTTCCCAAATTATAGCATTGGGGAAAACGTTTTGATGCAACTGGGAGAGATTTGTAGTCATTACGGTAGGAAGGTATTAGTGACAGGTGGAAAAAAGGCTTTAGAAATGACAAAAAACAAAATTGAAGCTTCATTGCAAGAACATGACATTCAAGTGGTTGACTTTATGTGGTATGGGGGAGATTGTACTTATAAAAACATCAATGAAATCAAGGCGGTTATAGAAAATGAAAGTGTAGAATTGGTAATTGGTGTAGGTGGAGGAAAAGCAATTGATACTGCAAAAGGAGCAGCAGAGAAAGCCAGTGTTCCGATCGTAACGATTCCTACCATCGCAGCTACCTGTGCAGCTACTACAGCTCTATCAATTGTATACACTGAAAAGGGAGATTTTGAAGATTTATTCCATCTAAACAAACCGCCAGAACATATATTAATGGATAGTGAAATTATCGCAAAGGCACCGGTAAAGTTTCTATGGGCTGGTATTGGAGATACCATTGCAAAGTACTATGAGGTGGAGATTACTACGAGAGGGAAGGAACTATCTCATGGAGCTGCGATGGCTAAAGAATTAAGCGTCATGTGTGTAAACCCACTGATTAAATATGGCGATAAAGCATTAAAAGATAGTGATGAGGGGACAGCTTCCTTTGCGCTGGAACAAATTATTCTAAATAATATTATTAGTACTGGAATTGTGGCAATGCTGGTAGGACAGGAGCATAATGGTGCAGCAGCACATGGATTATTCTACGGGTTTACCCTCTTAGAGGAAATTGAAAAACACCACCTGCATGGAGAAGTAGTGGCATATGGCGTAATGGTATTATTGGCAATGGATGGTCAGGATGCTGAGTTAAACCGATTATATCCATTCTATAAAAAGATTAGTTTGCCAACCTGCTTAAAGGACATCGATGTTACGTGTGACAGAGATTATTTAGAAAATGTATTGGAAAAAGCAGTAAATGCTCCGGATATGCAAAAAATGCCTTATAAAGTTACAAAAGATATGCTATTTAATGCCATTATGAAGTTAGAAAACTTTAATCAATAGAGCAATCTGTTAAACTTGCAGAACAAGTAGAGCTATAGCAGAATATGTTTTTTAAATCCTTATTAATAAAAATCTTAATAGATTTTTTATTAAAGAATATTTTGCAAAACATTTTATCATGGGCAACATGAAAATGCTAAGAAAGTGGAGGGAAAAAAATGAAAAAAATGAAAAAGATTGTTGTAGTAATGATGGTATTATCACTACTTATTGGAGTGGTGGGATGTAGTAAACCAGCTCCAGCATCAGATCAAGCAGCAGCACCTGAAGAAAAGTTTTTAATACGTGCAGGAATCGGGCTAAATGATCAACATCCTCAGTTTAAAGCTTTGGAAGTATTTAAAGAAAAAGTAGAAAAAGATAGTAATGGTAGAATTGAAGTTCAGTTATTCCACAGCAGTCAGCTAGGGGATGATAGAGAAATGATGGAAGCCCTACAAATGGGAAGTCAGGAAATGACTTGTCCATCAACGGCTCCGATTGCACCAACAGATAAAAGATTCATGATTTTCGATTTGCCGTTCTTATTCCCAAATGCTGAAATTGCTGACCAAATACTAGACGGTGATATCGGTCAAGAACTGCTTGATGGATTACAAGATCATGGGTTAATTGGTTTATCTTATTGGGAAAATGGTTACAGACATCTTACAAATAGCGTAAGAGCTGTTCAAACACCAGCAGACATGAAGGGATTAAAGATCAGAACAATGGAGAATCCTGTACATCTTGACTTCTTCAGAGCCCTTGGCGCAAATCCAACACCAATGCCTTTTGCAGAATTATTTACGGCAATGCAGCAGGGTGTAGTGGATGGACAGGAAAATCCAGTACCAACAATCTACCTTCAAAAATTTGCGGAAGTACAAAAACATACTAGTTTAACAGGACATGTATATAGCCCATTCGTATTATTAATGAGTAAGAAATTCTATGACAAGTTGCCTGCAGATCTTCAAGAAGTTGTACAAGCAAGTGCTTTTGAAGCAAGAGATTTCAACAGAAAACTAAACAGAGAATATACACAAGAATTAGTTAGTGGTTTAAGGGAGCAAGGAATGACAGTTACTGAACTTACTAAAGAGCAGCAACAAATGTTCCAAGATGCTACAAAGGATACCGTTAATAAGTTTAAGGATGAAATTGGTGCAGAGTTAGTAGAAAATGTATTAGCAGAAGTTAAGCGTCTATCACAATAATAAAAAAGAAAAAGGGGTTTAATATATTAAACCCCTTTTTTAATAGAGAGAGGTAAACCTATATGGAAATGATAAGACATATTACCAAGGGACTATCCTTTGTCAACAAATGGATAAGCAATGTATTTAAATTGATGATTGTTGTGGGTTTAAGCATAATGGTAGGAATTGTTTTTTATGCTGTACTCAGCAGAAATCTTTTGGATATGTCCATTGCATGGGCAGAAGAATTGTCAAGGCTTATGTTTGTTTGGCTGGTATTTAGCGGTGCTATTTTAGGATTATATTATAAGGGACATTTGGGACTCAGCCTCTTAACAGATCGAATGAAGCCCAGAACAAAGTTGGTTTTTGAAATCATCGCATATGCATTAGTTGCATATGTTACCTATGCAATGATTGTAGGCGGACATAGATTAATAGATGGAATTAAAATGTCACGTAGCCCTGCCCTAGGTTTTCCTACATGGATTAAGTATTATTCAGTGGTATTAGCAGGCTATGCAATGATTTTAATATCTACAGAGAACATCCTCACCAGTGCCACTACACTATATGAGATGATTTCTCGAAAAACAGGCAGAGAGGAGCGTTAATCTATGGATATGCTAATCATATTTTTAATATCTTTATTTCTATTTTTACTCATGGGTGTACCAGTAGCTTTTTGTTTAGGGCTGGCAGCCTTGGTAATGATGGGTATTCAAAATTTTGGATATGATATATTGGTACAAAAAATGGTAAATGGTATTGATAGCTTTCCCCTTTTAGCAGTTCCATTCTTTATGCTGGCTGGAGAAATCATGAATACCGGCGGAATTGCAAAACGGATTATTAATTTGTCAAATTCTCTAGTTGGGCATATAACCGGTGGTTTAGGTCTTGTAAATATCGTCGCAAGTATGTTCTTTGGTGGAATATCAGGATCATCTGTTGCGGATACCGCTGCCATAGGTGGATTACTAATTCCTGCCATGAAAGAAGAAGGATATGATGCAGATTTTTCAGCTGCAGTAACAGCATCTTCATCAACCATGGGTATTGTTATTCCCCCAAGTATTCCAATGATTCTTTTTGGACTCATCGGAGGCGTATCCGTAGTGAAGATGTTTCTAGGCGGAATCATTCCTGGGATCATGATAGGGTTTTCTCTATTATTCTTAACTTATTTTATCTCAAAGAAAAGAAACTATCCAAAGGGTGAGAAATTCTCTTTTGTCAGGGTGTTGTATGCTTTGAAAGAAGCGATCTGGGCAATAATTCTTCCTATAATCATCATTGGAGGTATACTAAGTGGTTTTTTTACACCTACTGAAGCTGCAGTTGTTTCGGTGGTGTATGCATTAATCATATCACTAGGTATTTATAAAGAGATGACGATTAAAGATATTCCAAGAATACTCATAGAAACAGGAAAAACTACTGGAATCGTTATGCTTGTAGCAGGTTCTGCGATGGTAGTGGCATGGTTACTGACCATTGTAAGAATACCTCAAAGTATTGCAGCGACCATATTATCGGTATCAGATAATCAATTTGTGGTACTATTAATTATTAATTTCTTCTTATTATTAGTCGGTAGTGTTATGGATCTAACGCCTGCCCTGTTAATTTTAAGTCCTGTTTTATTGCCTGTAGCCATTGCAGTGGGGGTAGATCCAGTATTTTTCGGTGTTATGATGGTTATGAACTTAGGCATTGGATTAGTAACACCACCAGTGGGTACAATCCTATATATTGCATGTGGAATTGCGGACATTAGCCTCGAAAGGATAACAAAAGCCATGATGCCATTCTTGGTTACACAGGTGATTATTATTCTATTGGTGATTATATTCCCGCAATTGGTACTATGGATACCAAGTATTCTATAAAAATCACTTTATAATATAATCGTATCATCCTGTGAAGACTATACAATATTTATATAAACGCAAACACCTTTTAAAAATGATCACAAGAATACTATCATACAAGAAAGGCTGTTGTCTTTCTTGTTTTTTTATAACAATTAGCATATAGGGAATATAGCCAATATACTAGGAGGCGTTTAAAATTGCTTAAAAGTCAAAAAATGAGAAACGTAGCTGTAGAGATGGACGCTCTAAAGATGGGGATGGGATGGAGTAAAGAGGATTTAGATAAAACACAGATATTTATTCAAAGTACTTGGGGAGATAGTCATCCCGGTAGTGTCCACCTGGATCAATTGGTTTATGCAGCAGAGAAACAGCTGCATCAGATAGGTGCCAAACCAGCAAAATATACAACAACGGATATCTGCGATGGAATCGCTCAGGGTCATGATGGAATGAATTATTCATTAGTATCACGTGAAGTCATTGCCAATATGATTGAAATACAAGCTATGGCAACACCTTTTGATGGGGGGATTTTTATTTGCAGCTGCGATAAGGGTGTTCCAGCCCACTTAAAGGCAGTTGCACGAATCAATATGCCATCTGTTATTGTGACAGGAGGCGTCATGAAAGCCGGTCCAAACAATCTCACCTTGGAGCAGATTGGTACCTATAGCGCCATGCTTTATAGAGGGGAGATTAATGCAGATAAGTTCAAAGAATATCAGCATCATGCCTGCCCTACTTGTGGAGCCTGCGCTTTTATGGGAACTGCAGCTACAATGCAAATTATGGCAGAGGCATTGGGGTTAGCATTGCCAGGAACTGCACTGATGGCAGCAACAGCTGATGAACTTCGGGATGTAGCAAAAAGGGCAGCGGTACAGGTGTTAGAGCTTATTAAGATTGATTTGAAACCCAGTGAAATTTTAACGGAAAAGGCTTTTGAAAACGCGATTATGGTACATGCTGCAATTGCAGGTTCAACCAATACCCTACTACACATACCTGCTATTGCTCATGAGGTAGGCATAGAAATTAGCCCCGATCTATTTGATCAAATTCATAGGAAAATACCATACATTACTAATATACGACCAAGTGGGTCATGGCCGGCAGAATACTTCTGGTATGCTGGAGGCGTTCCTGCAATTATGGAAGAAATTAAAGAATATCTACACTTGGACGTATTAACCGTCACTGGAAAAACCCTTGGAGAAAATCTTGATGATTTAAAAATAAGCGGTTATTATGAAGAATGCTATCAATATTTAGTAGAAAAAGGCGTTGAGAAAGAGGAGATCATCAAGACAATCCATAATCCCCTTAATAAAGAAGGATCCGTGGCGATTTTAAAAGGAAATTTAGCGCCTGAAGGCGCTGTTGTGAAGCATTCTGCAATCGATAAAAGTATGATGCAAGTGACCCTAACTGCAAGACCCTTTGATACGGAAGAGGAAGCCATGAAGGCTGTTTTAAATAAAACCACTAAACCGGGGGATGCTGTATTTATCAGATACGAGGGACCAAAGGGCACGGGCATGCCCGAAATGTTCTATACAACAGAAGCGATTGCATCAGACCCAGAATTGATTTCTTCTACAGCACTCATTACAGATGGAAGATATTCAGGAGCTACAAGAGGTCCAGCTATTGGACACGTTTCACCAGAAGCCAGTGAGGGTGGCCCTATTGCATTGGTGGAAGAAGGAGACCTTATAAGAATAGATATCCCTAACAGAAGTCTCGATATCATTGGTGTCAATGGAGAAGAAAAAACATCTGAAGAGATTGAAAAAATATTGGAAGAGCGGAAGATGAGATGGAAAAAACCTGAAGCAAAATATAAGACAGGAGTTCTCTCTATTTATTCAAAGCTAGCAGTGTCTCCAATGAAGGGTGCATATATGGAGTAAAGAACAAATTATATAGCAGTCTATCCGAATGGATGGACTGCTATATATAATTATTTAATCATGGGAGGTTATATATTATGAAAATTACCAAATTCGAATTATTTACTGTACCACCAAGATGGTTATTTCTAAAAATTGAAACCGATGAAGGAATCTGCGGCTGGGGGGAACCTGTGGTAGAAGGAAGAGCTCATACTGTAAAGGCAGCTGTAGAAGAATTGAGTGAGTATCTTATTGGTAAAGATCCCTTAAAAATAGAAGATCATTGGCAGGTGCTTTATAGAGGCGGGTTTTATAGAGGCGGCCCTATCCTAATGAGTGCCATCTCTGGGATTGATCAGGCTCTGTGGGATATAAAGGGGAAATTTTACAATGCCCCAATCTATGATTTATTGGGTGGTGCATGTAGAGATAACATAAAAGTCTATTCCTGGATTGGTGGAGATAGACCCAGTGATGTAGCTGAAGCAGCTCTTGCAAAAAAGACAGAGGGTTTTTCTGCTATCAAGATGAATGCTACTGAGGAGCTTCATTATGTAGATTCTTATGAAAAAGTAGAAGGTGTATTGCAGCGGGTTGAAGCGATCAGAAAAGCTACAGGAAAACATTTTGGCATCGGCGTAGACTTCCATGGACGCGTCCACAAGGCGATGGCTAAAGTATTGGTGAAGGAACTAGAGCCCTATCGACTCATGTTTATAGAGGAGCCGGTGCTAACAGAAAATCTGGAAGCCTTAAAGACAATTGCAATGCATACAGCAACACCTATTGCTACGGGAGAAAGAATGTATAGCCGATGGGACTTCAAAAAAATTCTGGAAGAAGGATATGTTGATATTATTCAACCAGATCTTTCTCACGCTGGTGGTATTACTGAGTCAAGAAAGATTTCTACTATGGCTGAGGCCTATGACGTGGCTGTTGCACCACATTGTCCCCTAGGACCTATTGCGCTGGCCGCATGCTTACAGTTAGATGCATGTACACCGAATGCTGTTATACAAGAACAAAGCTTAGGAATTCACTACAACCAAGGTAGTGATTTGATGGATTACGTAAAAGATAAAGATGTATTTAAGTATGAAAAGGGTACTGTTAAGATTCCAAAGGGCCCAGGCCTAGGGATTGAAGTCAATGAGGAAAAGGTGAGAGAGGCAGCGAAGATCGGTCATAACTGGAAAAACCCAATCTGGCGAAATGAAGATGGTACCGTTGCTGAATGGTAAAGATCATTATTAGTTAAATAGAATTTTGTTATGGAAGGTGGAACTTCTCTTTATGGAAAAGAAAAAAAACATAGCTAGACTAAACAAGACGGGAATTGTTGCAATTATTAGAGGAATTGAAAGGCATCATCTTATAGAGACTGTAAAAGCATTGCATGGAGGAGGCGTAGAGTGCGTTGAAGTGACTTTTAATACCCCTGGTGCAGCAGAAATGATTAAACATATCAAGGAAAGCTTTCAGGGGAAGATATTTGTTGGCGCGGGTACCGTAACCGATGAAAAAACTGCCAAGGTTGCTCTAGAAGCGGGGGCAGAGTTTATACTAAGCCCTAGTTTGCATAGAGAGGTAATAGAATGTACCAATCAATATGGTGCGATCTCTATTCCAGGAGTATTTACACCGACAGAAATGGTACTTGCCCATCAATGGGGAGCAGACATTGTGAAGATATTTCCAGCGGGTCTATTAGGTCCAGAATATATTAAACAAGTTCGAGGACCGCTAGATAATATTGAGATTATGGCGGTAGGGGGTATAGATTTAAATAATACAGCTGCTTTTATCCAGGCAGGAAGTATGGGTGTAGGCATTGGTAATGCTTTAGTGAATAAAAAGCTCATACAAGCTGGCCGATATGAAGAAATTACTGAACTGGCGAAACAATTTATCGAAGAAGTAAAAAGGGTGAAATAAACCCATAGATAGAAATCAGTAGGAGGAAAAGATATTGGGATATATTACCATAGACGTGGGGACAACCAACACAAGGATAAGATATATAGAGAATGAGAAGATCTTAGCAGAATATAAGAACAAAGTGGGTGTTCGGGATACAGCAATTACAGGGAGTCTAGACAAATTAAAATGTTCTATAAAACAAGGAATTATTGATTGTCTGAAAAAGAGTGCAAGGCAGCAGGCGGAAGTGGAAAAAATTATTGCATCAGGTATGATCACCTCGAATCTAGGGCTTCTAGAAATACCCCATCTACAGACGCCAGTGGGAGAGGAAAAATTGGCTAGCCACGTTGTCATAAAGTGTTTTGAAGATATTGTTCAGGCACCAATATATTTTGTACCCGGTGTGAGGAATCGTGTAGAAAATATATCTATCGACAATTTTGATCAGGTAGATATGATGCGGGGAGAAGAGGTAGAGGCATTAGGTGCTATCCATTTAACACAGACAGTGGGAGCGGTGCTTTTTATATCTCCCGGGTCTCATACAAAATTTGTTTTTATCAATGAGGATAAGGAAATTATTAAATGCAGTACCACCCTTACAGGCGAGATTTTATGGGCATTAACAAAGGAAACCATATTAGCCAGTTCTATTCCAAAGGATCTTATTACAACCGTAGAGCAGGATTATATAGAGCAGGGTATCAGGATTGCGCAGAAGCATGGATTTTCAAAAACCTGCTTTTTGACTCGGATTATGGATACCTTTGTTCAAACTACAGGAAACCAAAGGGCAAATTTTATAATGGGTGCCATTGGATACTATGATATAAAATCTATAGAGGAAGATCTATGGAACAAAAGACCGCATGTACTCATCGGGGGCTCTAGGGTTTTAAGAACTGTATATAACTGTATATTAGAATCAATGAATTATGATATGCACAAGGTGGCTCTGCTAGAGGACCATGTTGTAGAAAAAGCGAACGCTATAGGAGCTATAAAAGTCGTAGAACAGATGGACCAATAGGGTAAAGGGGGAAAAGTCTATGTTTTGGAGGAGTAAGGACATACTGAAACAACCAGAATGGTCAAATGTAAGAGCTTTATATAAATCAAGCGGATATACAGATGACGAATTATCAAGGCCTATTATTGCGGTAGTAAATTCCTTTAGCACCATCTGTCCAGGTCATATAAACCTACGAAGCCTCGGACAAAATGTGCGAGAAGGCATACGGGCAGCAGGGGGAACACCCATTGAATTTGGAACCATTGGTGCTTGTGATGGTATGGCTATGGGACATGACGGAATGCGTTATATTCTCCCAACCCGAGAATTGATTGCCAATGATATAGAGATGATGATTCAAGCACATCGTCTGGATGGAATGGTTTTGCTAGGGGCTTGCGATAAAATTGTACCGGGCATGCTGATGGCTGCTGCACGGCTGGATATACCTGCCATTGTATTAGCTGGAGGACCTACATTGCCTGGAAAACTACAAGAAGATAATCCATATGGAGGCGAATATATAGATCATTCCATTATTCAACAATCCCTAGGATCTCTACAGACTGGTAAGATCAGTGAGGAAGCTTATCTATGGCTTGAAGATCATGCGTGCCCTACCATTGGTTCCTGTGCCATGCTGGGAACAGCCAATACCATGTGCTGCCTATCGGAAGCTATGGGTATGTCTTTGCCCGGGAGTGCTGCAATTCCAGCTGTATATAGTGGTCGTATGGCGGCTGCCTTTGAGAGTGGTAAAGCAATTATGCAGTTGGTTTACCAAGGAATTACTGCAAGAAAGATCATAACAAAAGAAGCGCTGGAAAATGCCATTAAAGTTAATTCTGCTATTGGAGGTTCTACAAATGCAGTACTGCATATACTCGCCATTGCTTATGAAGCAGAAATAGATCTGAGCTTAGAGGACTTTGGAAGACTTAGCAAAGAAATTCCACACATTGTACCATTGATTCCTAGCGGGCCATATACTTTATTGGATTTTTATGAAGCCGGAGGAATTCCTGCTGTCATGAAGCAACTCGAAACAGCACTGACAGTAGACTGTTTAACGGTAACAGGAGAAAGTGTCAATGAGATTATTAAAAAGGCAAAAGTAAAAAAGCCCCAAGTGATTCGTAGCCTTAGGGAACCTGTAAATACACATGGGGGGATTGCAGTACTAAAGGGAAATCTATCTCCAGAAGGAGCCATCACCAAACCTGCCGCAATCCCGATAGATGCTCTAAAGTTCACTGGTCCAGCGGTAGTTTTTGAAAGTGAGCAAGATGCCTTAAAGGGCATTCATGATGGGGGAGTGAAAGCAGGAGATGTAATCGTCATCAAAAACGAAGGACCAAAGGGCGGTCCAGGAATGCCTGAGATGTATAAGGCAATGAAAATGCTTGTAGGAATGGGATTAGGTAGCAAAGTATGCGTCATTACCGATGGACGGTTCTCTGGTTCAAATAACGGATGTTTTGTAGGTCATATTTCGCCGGAAGCAGCAGAAGGAGGCCCGATTGCTGCTGTGAAGAACGGTGATATTATCCGTGTGGACATTGAACAAGGAATCATCCATGTTGAAACAGAGAACTTTGAAGAGCGTTGTAAGGGCATAAAGCCTTATTCGCCCCATTATTATAGAGGATATCTTTATACCTACAGTAAGTTGGTTAGTGCTGCAGCGAAGGGTTCGATTATCGCAACCCGTCCTGTAGAATGAAGGTAGATCATAAGCATAAAAATCTTCTCCTTATAACTCCCCTTCAACAAATATAGGGGAGTTATAATTATATACACTACCTATGCAAGATGTGAAAAATCTGATATATTTACCCTATAATCTATACATAGGCACGAAAAGGAGGATATAAAATGTTCTTTAAAAACGAAGATGCATTAATTAAAAGACCTGTTGAAGGTGTTGTTTTAAAGGTAGTCAGCCATGGTGGCAGCTTAATGATGACAGAAGTAACCTTTAATAAGGGGATCAGTTTGCCAGCACATGCCCATGTACATGAGCAGACCACCTATATTGCCAAGGGAAGCTTTGAATTTACATTAGGAGAAGAAACCAAAGTAGTCAAACAGGGAGATAGCATTTACATACCTAGTAATATACCGCACAGTGTAACTGCATTAGAAGATGCAATCGCAGTGGATGCATTTACACCTCAAAGAGAAGATTTTAAATAGAAAAAAGAGATAGAAAAAGACTTGGAGCTATTCCAAGTCTTTTCCTATCTCTTAAATAAAAGAATCACCACTTTACAAGTAATGTAGATAAAAACACAAGTTATCGTTCCATTTTGTTTATTTAAGGAGTGTGTTCATAGGTTTATGAGGTGTAAGTATGTAAATTCTCTGCTGTACATTCTCTTGTATTAATTTTGATTGAAGATTTCATTTCCAATGAAAAAAAGATATAATAAGAGAAAAGAAAGTCAAAGAAAGAGAAGTGAAATACTATTTTGTATAAATTTATCGACTTTTTTCCGATAAAAGAAGGTCAGACCATTGCTTTTGTAGGCTGTGGTGGAAAAACCTCTTTAATTGAGGGGATT
>CALECF010000053.1 GCA_937948705.1 uncultured Anaerosolibacter sp.
GAGGTAACAACGTATAAGCTTGTCCAAGAAGGAAAAATATCTGGATTCAAGATAGGACGCCACTGGAGGGTCAAAAGAAGTGACTTAGGAGATTTCATTGAAAAGCAGAAAACAGAAGAGCGATTATGATTTGATTTCTATGTTTTCTTTTACGATTCAGTGCAAAGAAGAATTTATATAACTATAAGGAGGAATATTTGTGTTAGATATTGGTATGAATACACCTGTCGATGAATTATTAAAGCTTTGGGTAAACCATTCTCATGGGATGTGGAAAACTCAGAGTGTAGACGAAGAACGAATTGCAAATCTTCGATATATAAACGAAGTTCTTGACAAACATGGAATTCCTTATATCCAAATAACATCAATAGATGAGACAAACTTTACACTTGAATACTATTACAGAGGAAATAAGGTTGAGAAAAAGATATCCTATGATCAAGGGTAGTACGGGAAGCCCTTAAGTTTAAATTTTGATTATACGAATAACTGTTAATGTATTGTGGATAGGGTGATTATATACAATCCTATCCATTAATACTTATAGCCGTTCTGTACATCTATTATAAGGGGGAGTTAGGTAATCGATTTAGTCTTTGCTTAGCTCTTTTCTTATATTCATTGTAAATTCTCTTTTTCTGAATATCCCCAATACTCTCTTAAAAGTATCTTTAGTTTGTTTTTCTTCAATTGACACAGATTCTTTTTTTTGCTAATTTTTCCTGATACATAAAGAAATCAGCACGTTGCATAATCATATTCATATCCTCATTAGGACTAGCTACAGAAATACCTGCACTTATGTCAATACATATATCCTGTAAATCATTATCTTTTTGAATATTCACTTTGATTCTATCTAAGACATTTTGGGCGGTCTTTGTATCTGTATCTGGCAAAATGATCAAAAACTCATCGCCACCATAGCGAATTGCGATATCTTCTTTTCTAATAGATTTTTGAATAGCATAAGCGACAATCTTAATAATCTGATCTCCAATCGTATGACCTTTTGAATCATTTATTATTTTTAAGCAGTCTACATCAATTAATATCATGGCGTAGTCCTTATCTTTTATCATTAAAATTTGACCATTCTTTAGATGCTCCCAAAGATTCCTACCAAAGAGTCCAGTAAAAGCATCAAGATATGCAAGTATTCTCAGTTCTTGGATATTGTTGTCTCTGTTTTGTAGTTTTTCAAAGGTGAGAAGATAGAATAGTTTTTCCATTAGTTGAATCTCTTCAATTAGAATTAGAAATCCGTCTAGCAAAGAACTAGCTTTTTTATGCTTCCCTAAAAAGTTTGTGATATCAATTTTTTCTACTATTGTATTTACTTCTTGTATATTATGGCTGCAGTAACAGATTTCTCCGCTTTCATTTACAATTACATGAATCAAATCACTTAGAATGAGCTTTTCTTTATTCATATTTATCCCCCATTTATTTTTAAATTTTACAAAGTGGAATGATGGGTTTATAAGTAGATAGCATACGATTCTATTAAATAGACTAAGATAAGCTTTGGAGAGATAACGAGTATCTCTCCTTTTTAAATAACTAGAACGATCATTCGTTGTGAAAGAATTCCCTATCAATGTCTTTCAGCAGAGGGATTTTACTATCTTTTTCAAATATAAACAATTGGTGTAATGTTCTTGTCATTGCTACATATAAAAGCTTAATATCCAGCTCCTTATTTTCATATGTTTCGTTAATATTTACAATGAAGACCACATCAAATTCTAATCCCTTAGCTAAGTGCGAGGGGACAATGACAACTCCTGCATCATATGCGGTTTCTTTCTCATCTAGAATTTTGCTGGAAAATGAGCCAATCATATCAAGTTCCTTTTTTATGAGCATACATTCTTCCAGGGTTTTTCCTATTAATGCAATAGACTTGTAGTTTTGATCTTTCATTCTACTGATTTCATTTATTAAAGCCGTGATAATCTCTCTTTCCTGGTTAAAACACTTAAGAATGGGTTTAGTACCATGTCGGATAACAGGCTTTGCTAGAACAACACCTTCTCTATTTAGTTTCTTAATAACCTCATTAGCTAGATTCATTACTTCTATCGTTGTTCTGTAACTCTGCTCTAGGGTAAGATAGGTACTTTTCTTTCTGCCAAAAACACAGTCTAGCACTTCGTCCCAATTTTGAATGCCACGATAGGCATGAATACCCTGGGACAGATCGCCTAATATAGTGAACATATTCGTATTCAAGACCTCTTTAAGTGCATAAAACTGAAAAAGGCTAAAATCCTGGGCCTCATCGATGACAACGCTGTTGATCTCTACTTTTTTATCGAAGCCAAAAATTCTATGTTTCATATACAGTAGTGCTGCACAGTCTTCTAGTTCAATTTTTTTCTTGTCCAACAATTCTCCAGAATACTGACTTAGGTATTTTATCTTTTCTGATGGTAGCTTTAAATCAATATTGTCGAAAATCTGTGTTTGGTTTGTTACCAACTCTCTGTAGTAATCCATCAGATTTTTATTTGGAAAAGCTAAAATGTATTTTTTAACGAGAGTTTTCATTTCATTTTTTAATGATGCTAATCTAGTATCCCGCTCTTCAATAAGCCCTACGATTTTCAGCCTTCTTTCTTCTGTCTCAGCTTCATTTTCTCTTAAATAATCTATTTGCTTATCATATTTATTCTCTGTATCTTTCAATGTCTCTGATTTAATGTATTTTAATTGATTGGTTAGGGTTTTTTTGATCTCATTAACTCTTTTATAAAGAGGGAGATGCTGTAATTCTTCAATAAATATCTTTCTAATGGATTCTGCTGTAACGATAACACATCCCTGTAAGACAAAATCTACCTCTGGGACAAATTGCTTTTCTAGTGTATCAATATACTGATCAATGACTTCTTTGAACACCAGGGATCCTTTAAAAGAAGCAGCCCATTCTATCAGAGAGAGGTCTTTGTCTTGTTTATGATTATTTTCAATTAAGGACATCAACTTTTCATCGGTTCTTGTTAATTTAAATTTTGTTCCTAATAATTCCATAACAAAATCTATAAAAGTAGTTTGTCTTACCCTTTCAACCCCTAGTTCTGGTAATACTTCGGAAATATAATTGATGAAAAGGTTATTGGGAGCAAGTATCATAAAGTTCTCTGGATCAAAGGTTTCTTCATAGGTGTAGATAAAGTAGGCAATGCGATGTAGGGCAATCGTGGTTTTTCCGCTACCGGCAACTCCCTGTACGATTAGTGGTCTATCCATATCAGCTCTTATTACTCTATTTTGTTCTGCCTGAATGGTTGAAGCAATATCCTTCAGTCGATTGTCTGCATGGGCTTCTAAAGATGCCTGCAGAAACGTATCCGTAGTAGTAATATCTATATCTAAAATATTTTCTAATTCTCCATCGTTAATGGTAAACTGCCTTTTTAGTAACAGTTCTCCTTCTTCTATACTAGTCTCTGTCTGATAGGATACTTCACCTAAGCGCCCCTCATAATATACATTTGCAATGGGTGAGCGCCAATCAATAATCAATGGAATATTGTCTTCCGCACGAAATAGAGAGGTTTTTCCAATATACATTTTATCGGTTTTGCTGCTATCCTTTGACATTATATCCATTCTAGCAAAATAAGGCTTTGTCAATGCCTTAGTCAAGCTGTGATAGTTTCTTTCAGCCATCTCCATAAATTTTGTATTTATCAATACACTGATATAGCTCTGACTGCTGTCTAAATAATCTAAATTAACCATTGCATCTTTGATGTTTTCTTTATACAATTTT
>CALECF010000054.1 GCA_937948705.1 uncultured Anaerosolibacter sp.
GGCTGTATGTACTGTGCCCAGAAACCGTTCGAGAGGTAAAAGACATGACAAGGGCCTATATGGAGCGCTATAACTATGAACGTGGTCATCAAGGCATTGACGATCAAACACCGAGTAATCTTTATTACTCAATGAAAAAAAAACGCTGCATAACTTACCAAAACACGAGAGGAGGATTTATCTTAAAAAATCGATTTTCGTGTCTTGACAAGCGGGGACATTATACAGGATATTCAAGTAAAGCTTATATCCGCAAATCAAAAACAATATTATTCAGGCATGGCTTCCGGTTTCATTGAAGGTATTTATGATGAAGATGAAATTTCATTTAACCTACCTAAAATCTGTGAAGGAAGCGGTGTAGAATTTATTGAGGATATAGTTAAAGAGATTGATCCCAAAGAGAAAAAAGTACGTTTGAAAAGCGGCATAACGTTATGTTTTGATGTTCTGTCATTGGATATAGGTTCAGAGGTTGCAGGTAAAGAAATTGAAGGTGTTGATGAATATGCAACCATCATAAAACCACTTACGAGTCTTACAAGCATAAAAGAAAAACTTGAAATGGAGTGGTATGAAAATTTTCATGTGGTAATTGCAGGTGCAGGTGCTGCAGGCGTAGAAATAGGATTGGAGATAAGATCATTTTCAGAAAACGCTGGAAAAGACCTAAAAATAAGCATTGTAAATTCCAGTAACAGCATACTCAAGGATTATGCAGGGGATGTGAGGGAAAGGGCTTTGGAAACACTTGGCTCCAATAAGTTCGAGGTATATTTAGATAAAAGAATCATCTCGGTGGATAGCAATACTGTTATAATCGATAATCATAAAAAGCTGTCCTTTGACATGCTCATTTGGGCTTGTGGAGCAGCAGCTAACCCTATGATAGCGAAAGCAGGGTTCAAAACAGATGGGAAAGGTTATTTGTCGGTAAATAAATATCTTCAAAGCTTGGATTATCCTTATGTTTTTGGGGCTGGAGATTGTATTGATTTTGAAGATTTTGATTATGTAAAAAAGTAGGGGTTTATGCAATCAGAGAAGCCCCTGTTCTTATGGAAAATATCATGAGATATCTTAGAAACTCGGAACTAAAAGGATTTACGCCTCAAAAAAGCTATCTTTCAATTATATCAATAGGTAATAAATTAGCTATTATGTATTATAAAGGATTTGTTTTTAAGGGTAAATTATCTTGGTACCTAAAAAACTTTATTGATAGTCGATTTATGAAGCGGTTTAAATGAGATCAAATCAATAAAGTTTAGAGGATGGACGGGTTTCCTAAGAAATCTATGCCCTACACAAAGTGAACCATGTAATCATCAAGAAATAAGAATGTAAGAATTATTTTAAAGATAGTACTATTACTTTGAAAGGAAGCGAGATTATGAAAAGAGAGCAGGATCAACATTTTAATAGGCCGATGATGGAGGTCGTTAAAAGCAGGTATTCAGTGAGAACCTATCGCCCTGAAAAGCTGTCAGAGGAGATGAAGAATCAGTTAAGGAAATATGGGAAAGGCATCAAAGGACCTTTCGAGCCTAAGGTACGTTTAGAGCTGATTGATAGTTTTGAGATCCTAGAGAAGACTGATGGCAAAATTGGTACCTATGGCGTGATCAAAGGAGCTCAAGATTATATTGCAGCAATCGTAGAAGGTGGGGAAAAGAATCTTGAACAATTAGGTTATGTCTTGGAAAAATTTATATTATACGCAGCTTCCATAGAACTTGGCACCTGTTGGATGGGAGGAACCTTTAAGAAAAGTGAATTTGCAAAATTAGTGGCGTTGCAAGAAGATGAAATATTGCCCATTGTTACGCCTGTGGGTCACTCTGGCGTTAAAAAAAGTGTTGTGGAGTCTTTCATGCGTTTTGCCGTTGGCTCTAATCATAGGAAACCATGGAAGGAATTATTTTTTAATGAAAGTTTTAGTAATCCCCTAGAGGAGAAAGGCGAAAAGGAGTACTTACATGCACTAGAAGCGGTGAGACTAGCCCCTTCAGCCTCAAACAAGCAACCTTGGAGAATACTTAAAAAGGGAGAGGTATATCATTTTTATTTAAAGCCGAATAAAGGATACGGAGAAGGGTTTTTTGAGATCCAGAGAATTGATATGGGTATTGCAATGTGTCATTTTGAAATGATGTTACAGGAATTGGGGATAAAGGGAATCTGGAGGGTAGAAAAGCCACAGGAAGAGATTTCTGGGGTAGAAAATCTGGTTTATACGGCTAGTTGGATGGAAGATGCGAATTAAGATAAATAACTATGAAATAGGATGGTTAGCTATCCGTGGATAGAGCCTAAATATAACCTTTTAGATAGAGATTTAGTTTTGGATTTAGTGCAAGATTGCATAACATGTAAAAAACCAGTTAGGGTAAAATTCACCGTAACTGGTTTTTGAATAATTTAGTTTTCAAAAAGGAAAGAACCTTGAATACTCAAGGTTCTTATTGTAGTTTATATGAAAAGATACTTTATAATAATAGATTATACTCTAACTACGTTAGCAGCTTGAGCTCCTCTGTCACCTTTCACTACTTCAAACTCTACTTTTTGTCCTTCGTCAAGACTCTTGTATCCATCGCCTTGAA
>CALECF010000055.1 GCA_937948705.1 uncultured Anaerosolibacter sp.
AAGCTGTCATCAAAAATATATATTTCAGGTCTTCTGATCAAAGCCCTGGCAATGGCGAGACGTTGTTTCTGACCACCAGAAACATTATTTCCCCCCTGGGCAAGAACTGATTCAAAACCATCTTCCATGGTAGATATAAACTCCATGGCCTGGGCGGTTTCCGCTGCTCTCTTCACTTCCTCATCCGATGCATTCCCCTTACCATATCGAATATTCTCTGCTATAGTACCGGTAAAAAGCACCGCCCGTTGGGGAACCAGTCCAATTTTAGATCTTAGACTCTCCTGGGACATCTCCCGGACATCTACTCCATCCACCAAAATATAGCCTTCATCCACATCATAAAACCTAGGGATCAAATTAATTAATGTTGATTTCCCAGAACCTGTACCTCCAATAATGGCCGTTATTTCTCCCGGCCCTGCATGGAATGTGATATCTTGAATGGCTGGTTGGTCTGCTCCAGGATAGTGAAAGGTCACATTTTTAAACTCTACAAAACCTTTTCTACCGTCTCCTATCTGGATCTCATCAGCATCCTTAATCTCAGGCACCATGTCTAATACTTCATTGATTCTCACTGCCGATACAGAAGCCCTTGGAATCATTACGAACATCATGGAAACCATAATGAGAGAAAACATGATCTGCATTGCATATTGAATAAATGCCATCATATCCCCGACCTGCATGTTTCCATTATCGATACGAATACCCCCAAACCAAATAATTGCAATGGTTGTGAAGTTCATCACCAGCATCATCATGGGCATGATAGCCGCCATGATTTTGTTAACCCGAATGGCATTATCCGTTAGATCTCGGTTTGCATCATTAAAACGTTTCTTCTCATGATCGATGCGATTAAAGGCACGGATCACCCGAATACCTATTAAATTTTCCCGAAGAACAAGACTTAACTTGTCTAGCTTGCTCTGCATGACTTTAAAGAGAGGCAAGCCCTTCCGTGCTACGAGGAAAATTACCGTTGCAAGTACGGGAATAACAACCACAAAGATCAATGATAACTTTGCGTCCTTAGATACCGCCATAATAATTCCCCCAATACACATCATAGGTGCAGTGATCATCATCCGTAACCCCATGATCATCACCTGTTGTACCTGATTGATATCATTGGTGGTTCTAGTTATGAGGGAAGCTGTGCCTATCTTATTGAATTCATGAAGGGAATAACTCTCCACCCTCGAAAAAACTTTGCTGCGGAGGTCCCTGCTAAAAGCAGTTGCCGTTTTTGATGATAGCAAAATGGCTATGATAGCACACACCGTTCCTCCTGCCGCCACGAGGAGCATAAGTCCACCAATCCCAATGATATAGCTAGTGTCTCCATTGACAATACCCTTGTCTACGATATCTGCCATCAAGGTGGGCAGGTATAGCTCCCCCAGAGACTGGAAGAACAGAAGAATCAAAACAATAATCACTATATTTCTATAGGGTTTTAAAAACTTCAACAGTTGTATCATCCTTTATCAACTCCATTCCATTCACGTTGTTCATCCAAAAAAGCTATTGACGTTCTTTTATATTTTTTTCTATGGTCTTATTCAATTTCGAAAGCTGTTCTTCGATTTCCTGGAATTCTTCAGGGGCTAATCCATCTATCAATTTACTAAAAAGCTTTCTACTTTTTTCTCGCATCTCTTCAAACATGCTTTCGCCTAGGTCTGATAGGGTAAAGTAAATATTTCTTCGATCCTCTTGGTTCTCTATTCTTTGCACATAACCCTCATCCACGAGCTTATTCAAAGTTAAGCTCAAGGAGCTCTTCGACAAATTAAGATGATTACACAAGGTCGTTAGATTTGTCTGGGGATGCTTCTTCATCACCTTCATGATAAATACTTGATGCATTGTCAAATGGCTGCTATCTAACTCTTTCATCATGACATGGCTGATGTTCATATGAATTTTTTTAAGTAAATCCTGAATTTGCTCGGGGACATTGGCCTTTATAGCTTTCATTGTCATACCTCTTCCATTTGTTTTATATGCGAACTGTTTTATTATAAAACTGATTTCTTTTCGTGTCAAGGCATACGATGGTTTCCAAATTTTCGCAGTGGCACTCAGGGTCTCATACCCCCTTATTTTACGCCATTTTAAAGACAATATTGCAATCCATCTGTATATGATATAATAAAAACAAAATATTAAGAATGTTATCAAGGAGGTTATCCCATGGATTCCTATATCCTCACCGTACTGATCGGTTATATATTTGGTTGCTTTCAGGCCTCCTATATCCTTGGTAAGACTCTAAAGAAGGTAGATATACGTCGTTTAGGGAATGGTAATGCCGGTGCCTCCAATACCGTCAATACCTTTGGTTGGAAGTTTGGCATCGTCGTTGCCCTTATCGATATTGGAAAAGCCACCCTTTCCGTACTCATTATAAAAGGCCTCTTACAAAATAGTGTGTCCCCTGAGCAGCTTCCCTTCTTTCTCTATCTCAATGGCTTGTTTGTCATCTTAGGCCATAATTACCCGTTTTACATGGGTTTCAAAGGGGGAAAGGGTACGGCATCTTTGGTAGGCATGCTGATAGGCATTGATGGCCGCATCGCTCTGCTATGTATTGTTACGATCTTGGTTGTGACCATCGTTACAGACTATATCGCCCTAGGCACCATTGGTCTCCTTATTGTTTTGGTGCTTTCCACCCTTTACTTTCAATATAGTCTGAGTTGTATCGTTATATCATTGTTGATTTCAGCCATGAGTATCTATAAGCACATCCAAAATGTCCATAATATTCGTCGTGGCACTGAGAATGGTTTACGAAGGGCTTTAAAAAAATCATGATATCATTTTAATAGAAGAGGACGAATTCACATGAATTCGTCCTCTTCTATTAAAATGCAAAATTTCCGTTTTTAAATATAGGTATTTCCCGTCCATCTATGGTAGTTCCTATGATCTCTAGGTCTGCAGTTCCAATCATAAAATCCTCATGGGTTAGGGAATCATTGACCCCCGCTCTCTGTAACTCAGTCTCCGTCATATCCTCGCCACCCTTTATACACACAGGATATGCTTTTCCAATAGCCAAGTGACAGGACGCATTTTCATCAAAAAGAGTATTGTAGAACAATACCTCTAAATTTGAAATCGGAGAGTCATAAGGAACCAACGCGACCTCTCCAAGATATAATGCCCCTTCATCCGTTTCAAGGAGTTTCTTTAGGACATCATATCCCTTCTTCGCCTGGAAATCTACAATCTTTCCATCCTTGAAAGTAAAAGAGAATTCATCAATCAAATTGCCATTATGATTCAAAGGCATAGAACTAACTACAACACCATTGACACCCGTCTTTTGGGGTAGTGTAAAAATTTCTTCCGTAGGCATATTTGCAATAAACTCCACACCTTCAGGGGTATAGTCTGACCCTCCAAGCCACAAATGCCCTTCTGGAAGCTCAATCTTTAAATCTGTACCTAAAGCATTTTTATAATGAAGAAATTTGAACTGATTCTCATTTAAGAAGTTCATTCTCTTCTTCAAATTGTTCTTATGGACTTCCCATGATGCTACAGGGTCTTTCTGATCCGCCCTCACTGTCTTAAATATGGCATTCCAAAGGGCAGTTACAGCTTCATCTTCCCCCAGTCCCGGAAAGACCTTCATGGCCCAGGCTGCCGTTGGAATAGATGCCACACACCAAACATTTTTATTGGCCATCATTTTTTCATAATACTCTTTTAGGGCAATGCTGCGGGCCTTTTCTGCTTTCATCATTCTATCAGGATTAACATCCTTCATCAATTCAGGATCAGAAGCAGAGATGCTTAGGAATGCTGCCCCTTGATGCACATAGGATATGTATAACTCTTTTTGCCATGATGGAAATTCTTCAAAAACTTCCTCTGGGCCATGGATAAATCTAATTTTTGAAAACAATTCATCTCTCCAATTCATCACCACGTCCTTTGCCCCTTCTTCGTAGGCAATTTGGGCAACTAATCTTGCAAAAGAGGCACATTCAATGGGACAGGTAATAACTAAAATCTGATCTTTTTGAATGTTTATCCCTGTTTTTACAAGCAACTGAGCGTATTTTTCCAGCAAAGCATGATCCATCATAAAACCCCTCTCACTCTTTATATAATCCTTTGTTTCTATTTTTTCCCCATAGGTAAAATTATATCACATTAATGTAAAAACATACCATTTCTTTAAAAGAACTCTAGTGATTTTTGGGCATGAAAAAAGAAGAGCACGTTCGCCCTTCTTGCATAGTGATTCATAATAAATAAAAGATACGCCATATTCGGGCGGGGAGACCCCGCCCCTAGTATTATATAGTTGTAGCATAAAGCTACAACTTTTCTTATATTATTAAGCTTGTCATTTGAACATTTAACAATTATATGCAATTAATGTTCGAGGTTCACTAGACACTTAATAATAGCTTCCGGTGTAGACACCAGCTAGGTCATTTTTGTATTCTATAACTGAATAAGAGGATAAATGACCCGCCCCTAGGGAAAAGCCTATGAGGCTTTCATACCTGAAAGGTAGACAATTACTCCATTCAGTGAAGATTTATGAGTTGGCTGGTTGGGACCGGTTTTCGGTATACCTGGATAACATGCTAGGTTGTGTATTCACTGATTTAATGGATCTCTTATGTGGTTATCATAATTTTTGAGAGG
>CALECF010000056.1 GCA_937948705.1 uncultured Anaerosolibacter sp.
TAATCATGTCTGTGAATCCAGGTTTTGGTGGACAGCATTTCATTCCCTCTGCATTGGGGAAAATTCGTGACTTGAAAAAAATGATAGATCAGAGAGGTCTAAGTGTGGATATTCAAGTAGATGGAGGCATCAAGTTAGAGAATGCTGCCGAAGTTGTACAGGCAGGCGCCAATGTACTTGTTGCTGGATCAGCAATTTTTAATACTGAATCTGTTGAGGAAACTGTGAAGATGTTTAGAGCTAGATTGAGCGGCTTTTAATGGCGGGGGAATAGTATGAGGTGCGTAATCGTTTCTAATGGTGCTATCTTTGACCATGCTATCCACAAAGAGATCATTGAGGGCTGTGATTATATTGTATGCGCTGATGGCGGTGCAAGGCATCTGAGGGCTATGAATGTGTCTCCCGATGTGATTGTTGGGGATCTGGATTCCATGAGTACTGAAGAAGTCGAATATTTCAGTGGGAGGAATATTGAATTTTATAAGTTTCCTGCTCGCAAAGATTTTACAGATTCTGATTTGGCAGTTCAATACGCGGTGGAAAAGGGATGCACCGAAATTGTTATGTTAGGCTGTATAGGGACCAGAATGGATCATACCCTTTCGAATATTACCTTATTGCTACCCTTGCTGGAGCGAGGAATTAAGGCAAGGGTGATAGATGAACACAATGAGATATTTGTAATAAATGATTCTGTATTACTAGAAGGGGAACCTGGAAGTTTTGTGTCTTTGATTCCGTTAAGTGCAAGTGTCGAGGGGATAACCTTATCAGGTTTTGAATATCCTTTAGAAAATGCAACCCTGGAAATGGGGTCTTCACTAGGCGTTAGTAATCAGTTGAAGGATCAACAGGGATGTATAACCATAAAAAGCGGAATTCTGTTGGTAATTTTGGCGAAGGATTAGGCACACAATGTGTGCTTTTTTTGTGTCAATTTTTACGTATGTTGAATATAATATAGTAACATTTAGGCAATTCCTTGGGGACGTGTATGTGAATATATTCATCAAATGCAGTTGGCAGATACAAAATAGGGTTCAGATTAATGGGGTGATTTTTTTGAGAAGACCATACTTGATAAGAAAGATTTTTGGGATATTGCTGGCACTGACCGGCTCAGTAATTATCGTTGAAATGATTCCCCTTTGGCTATGGTACGGGATTTTATCTTTTTTGATCATTTGCTTTGCAATCATATTTTTTAAAATAATCTAAAAGGAGCGTATATTATGGGAAGGAGAAGATACCCTTACTATTTCTGGAGAAAAATTGATAAAAAGATGATGGGAATCGTCCTCCTGGCAATTGGCTTTGCAATCATCGCTGTTACATTTTTACCTTTTGCGGTTTGGATGGTTCTATGTGGACTAGGGTTAATTTATGCAGGGTATAAATTATTTATCTGTTAGCAGATGCAGAAAAAATAATAACGATTTATAAAGAATTAGGAAATTAAATAAAGCCTACCGTTAAGGTAGGCTTTTCTAAACTAGATCGCTCTTTCGACTTTGTTTGAACGTAAACATCTAGTACATATACTGATTCTTTTTGGAGAACCATTTACTACTGCCTTTACTTTTTTTATGTTAGCATTCCATGATCTCTTAGTATGACGATTGGAGTGACTCACATTGTTTCCAGATATTCTTCCTTTTCCACATACATCACATGATCTTGACATATATTACACCTCCTTCGAGTGGTTATACCTTTGCTAAAAACATATTCATTTTACCATATCCATGGCACTTTGTGCAAGGGTTGTAATAAAATATTCCATAAAGAATAACTACAGTTAAAGAATTACGCATGATTTAAGTTGAATATGTGAAATAATTAATATAAAATATATTATATATTTCACATGTATATTGCAAATTGCTTATTTATATAAATTCTTAAGGGGAGGTAAAGAGATGGTGGCGAGACTAGATAATGAAATTGGGAGTATACTTATTGATAATGCTGTGCTTGCATCTATTGCAGGGGCATCTGCCATGGAGTGTTATGGCCTTGTAGGAATGGCAACTAAGTCGGCAGCCAGTGGATTGGTAGAACTTTTGAAAAGAGAGAACATGACAAAGGGTGTAAAAGTGTCTACGGATAATGATGAAATATTAATTGACTTGTTTATCATTGTTGAGTTTGGGACAAATATTTCTGCTGTGGCCAATAATATCATTGACAAAGTGAAATATAATATCGAAAACATGACAGGGATGGTCGTAAAAAAGGTAAATGTTAATGTTCAAGGCGTTAGAGTAGAAAAGTAGTTTAAGGAGGATGTTGCTTTGAAAACTAAATATATTGATGGTGTTTTGCTTAGGAAAATGATTATTCAGGGTAAAAATGCATTGGAGGCTAATAAAAGCACAGTGGACTCTTTAAATGTTTTTCCTGTTCCTGATGGTGATACTGGAACGAATATGTCCTTGACAATGAGTGCTGCAGCGAGAGAAGTCCAAAGCGCAAGAGGTGTAACTGTAGAAGATATCGCAGAGGCAGCAGCGAATGGATCGCTAATGGGTGCAAGAGGAAACTCGGGAGTAATTCTATCCCAGTTGTTTAGAGGGTTTTCAAAGGGCTGTAAGGGAAAAGAGAAACTTAGCATTACGGATTTAGCTTTGGCCTTGAAAGGGGCATCAGATACAGCTTACAAGGCAGTGATGAAGCCTATTGAGGGAACCATTCTTACTGTGGCCCGTGAAATTGGAGAGAAGGCCCTTGAAATATCTAAGAGAGAAGAGAGTGTCGAAAGCTTTCTTGAGGCGATTATCGTACATGCTGAGAGGGTCTTAGATAAGACACCTGATATGTTGAAGGTATTGAAACAGGCAGGTGTAGTTGATGCAGGAGGCAAAGGACTTATATTTATTATAAAAGGATTTTATGATGCTGTTACGGATAAAGTTACAGTTGTTGAGTCAATAGGCGCTATCCCACCCACCATACATGATAGCATCATGGAAAATGAGGAAATAACTTTTGGTTACTGTACTGAATTTATTATCAAAGGGAAAGATATTCATATTGATAGATTTAAAGCTGCTATAGGCGACTATGGAGACTGTATGTTGGTTGTAGGAGATGAGAACATAGCAAAGGTTCATATACATACCAATAATCCCGGGGAAGTCATAGAAAAGGGATTGGAGCTAGGAGAATTGATCAATATAAAAATTGATAATATGAGACAGCAACATCAAAATCGGGTATTTGAATCGGAAGCTCATGGGGAGCAAACAGAATTAAAGGAATATGGAATGATTTCTGTAACCATGGGAAAAGGGTTAACGGATATTTTTAAAGATTTAAATGTGGATGAAATCATTACTGGCGGACAGACGATGAATCCAAGTACTGAGGATATTAAGAATGCAATTGATCGTATCCCTGCTAAGAATATATTTATTTTTCCAAATAACAGCAATATTATTATGGCAGCAAATCAAGCAAAGGAATTATCTGAGAAAAATATTATTGTGATTCCTACGAAGACGGTGCCTCAGGGAATTGCTGCAGTGTTGGCATTTAATGCTGACGAAAGCAGTGATGTGAATGCTGAAACAATGATCAGAACTATGAAAAATGTAAAGACCGGCCAAGTGACTTATTCTGTAAGAGATACGCAATTCAATGATATTGAAATTAAAAAAGACGATATTTTGGGCATGCAGGATGGCGAAATAAAACAAGTAGGAAGTAATATTGATGAAGTATCCCTATTACTCCTTGAGAATATGATTACTGAGGATACTGAAATGGTTACAATTTTTTATGGTGAGGATATGCCTGTTGAGAAAGCCCAGGAACTAGCAAATAAAATAGGTGAAGTACGGGATGACATTGATATTGAGGTTTATTTCGGCGGGCAACCGTTATACTACTATATCTTCTCTATAGAATAGGAAATGGTGTAAACCGTTTCCTTTTCTAATATCTAGAAATTAGGGGAATATGATTTCCTAGGTTCTTTATTGGGAGGCATTAAAAATGAGCGAGCTAAAGAAAAATGTTCAATTTTTAAAAGGAATAGGCCCTGCCAAATATAAGCGGTTTCAAAAGCTGGGAATTGATACAATTGAAGATATTTTATATACCTTTCCCAGGGAATATGAGGATAGGAGACATATCGAAAGTATTAGAAATCTGAAAAATGATGATAAGACTTCTTTGAGGGTCGTTGTCCAAGGCGAGGTTGAAAAAGTAACAATAAAAAGAAATTTTAGCATCTACAAAGTACCTATCCGTGATGCAACAGGTGCTGCCTATGCCGTTTTCTATAATGTACCATTTATTCAAAAGGCACTCCCTATTGGAGCGGAAATATTTATTAATGGTAAGATCAAAATTGCATTTGGTGAAATCCAGATCCTTCATCCAGAATATGAATTTGTAAATAGCAAGGAAAGAAAGCTATTTGAACGAATTATCCCTGTGTATGGACTTACTGAGGGCTTATCTCAAAATGATTTTATTGCAATACAGAAACAAGTTGTGTACACCTATGGAGATTTCTTAATGGAATACTTACCGAAGGATACCGTCTTAAGAAATCGTTTATGTGATATTCATTATGCCATTTCTAATATTCATTTTCCTCACTCGCCTCAATGCTTGAAGATTGCAAAATATAGACTGGTTTTTGAGGAACTACTTGTGTTACAGATGGGATTGTCTTTGACGAAGAATAAGCTGATCATAAATCAAGAGGGAATTTCTTTTGATAAAAAGCCAGAGTTGTACAGGTTTATTGAGGGACTACCCTATACATTAACAAATGCTCAGAAAAAAGTATTAGATGAAATCGAAAGGGATATGGAGCAAGACAAAACGATGAACCGTTTGATACAAGGGGATGTAGGCTCAGGAAAAACGATTATTGCTTTGATTGCACTATATAAAGCTATATTAAATGGGTATCAGGGGACATTGATGGCGCCTACAGAAATATTGGCAGATCAGCACTTGCATTCTGCAAAAGAACTGTTGGAACCTTTGGGTGTAAAAGTCGCACTGTTATCAGGAAGCATTTCTAAAAAGAAAAAAGAAGAAATTTTAAAAATGACAGCGATGGGGGAAATTGATCTCCTCATTGGGACCCATGCGGTTATACAGGAAAATGTTGTTTTTCACAGGTTGGGAATTGCTATTACTGATGAACAACATCGATTCGGTGTGAGGCAAAGGGCTATACTTTCGAGCAAGGGTATGAATCCAGATATTCTGGTTATGACAGCAACACCTATTCCAAGGACATTGGCTCTGATTTTGTATGGAGATTTAGATATATCTACGATTGACGAGTTGCCTCCAGGCAGAAAAAAAATAAAAACGACCTGCATCCAAGAGGAAAGACGACGAGGGGCTTATGATTTTGCAAAACATCAAATCGCTGATGGACGCCAGATCTATATTGTTTGTCCGCTTATCGAAGAGTCTGAAAACATTGAGGCAAAATCAGCCTTGGATATTTTTGAAGAGGTGAGCAACCATTATTTGAAAGGTTTTAGAATTGGCTTACTCCACGGCAAAATGAAAGGTCAAGAGAAGGAGATGGTGATGGCTGCATTTAAGTCAGGGGAAATGGATGTATTGGTGTCAACGACGGTTATTGAGGTGGGTGTAAATGTACCTAACGCATCAGTAATGATTATTGAGAATAGTGAGAGATTTGGGCTGGCTCAGCTGCACCAGCTGCGAGGCCGCGTTGGAAGAGGGGTACATCAATCCCATTGTATATTGATATGTAATAGCAAAAATACCCGTACAAGAGAACGCATGCAAGTCATGGAACAATCGGAGAATGGATTTGTTATAGCGGAGAAAGATTTAGAGCTTAGGGGACCGGGTGATTTTTTTGGTACACGGCAGCATGGGATTCCTGAATTGAAGATTGCCAATTTATTTAAGCATATTCATGTGCTAAAGCATGCTCAGAAGGAAGCCGCACTCATTCTGGATGAGGATCCAAAACTAAAAATGGAAAAAAATATTGCTTTAAGTAAAAAGGTCCTTGAGAAGTTTAATAATTCACTGGGAGAGATTAGTCTTTAATATTTCCATCCAATAACTAAAGTGTTAAAATCTACTAGATATAATTTCCCTCCAAATGGTTAAATTATTAATAGAATTTAATGGGAGGTGAAAAGAGATGTCAAGAAATACAAATCAAAAAGTAGTTCCAGAAGCTAAAGCTGCATTAGATTCTATGAAACTTGAAATTGCAGGTGAACTAGGATTAAGCAACTATCAGCAAGTTGATAAAGGTAACTTAACAGCTAGACAAAATGGTTATGTAGGTGGATATATGA
Source organism: uncultured Anaerosolibacter sp. (assembly GCA_937948705.1). Next base: position 6,321 of record CALECF010000056.1, read on the forward strand.
CTAAGCGATTAGTTGAAATGGCTGAAAGATCAATGTCAGGAAAATAGCAACAATATAAAAAAGAAAGACTGTTCATTCCAGTCTTTCTTTTTTATATTCAGATGTTGAATTTGTTAACAGAACATGAAAATATTTCTAGAGTAAAAAATACTATATGGGTTAAATTAATAGTACAACAACAGGAGGTGATACAGAATGGCAAATAACAACAGTGGAAGCAACAGACAACTAGTTCCAGAAGCTAGAGCTGCATTAGACTCCATGAAACTTGAGATCGCTGGTGAACTAGGATTAAGCAACTATCAACAAGTAGATAAAGGTAACTTATCATCTAGACAAAATGGTTATGTAGGTGGATACATGACTAAGAGACTAGTTGAGATGGCTGAAAGATCAATGGCAGGCAGATAATCATTTTAACTTAGTTATACAAATAAAAAAGGCACATTTTATGTGCCTTTTTTATTTGTATAACAGAACTTGACAGTAGATTGGAAAATGCTCAGAGTATAAATGAAATGAAAAAAATAAAATACTGGTGAGGAACCACCAGTATTGGGAGAGAAGAAACGAAGGAAAAGCTTTAAGGGGAATTATATTTAATGTGCTTGTATATAATATGTGCATGTTCATTCTTTTTATACAAATAATAAGTCGAAACCTGTAAGATTTTTTTGTTTATATTTTACATATATGCTAAAATATTTATTGAAGGGAGAGGAATACTTTTGAGGGTAATTGCTGGTGAATTGAGAGGCAGAAAAATAAAGGCTCCTGATGGGCTCCATACAAGACCTACAACGGATCGTGTAAAAGAGTCAATTTTTAGCATGATATATCCCTATCTGATGGACAGTATTGTATTGGATTTATTTGCTGGTTCTGGAAATTTAGGCATTGAAGCATTAAGTAGAGGGGCGCAAAAATCTTATTTTGTTGAGAACAATAAGAAAAGCTTAGAGGTGGTAAAGGAAAACTTATCTACTCTAGGACTTTTGGATCAAAGTGTTGTTTTATTGGCCGATGCGATGAAAGCTTTAAAAGAACTTGATTTAAAAGGTGAAAAGTTTGATATAATATTTTTAGATCCGCCTTATATGAAAGGATTCATTATTCCCTGTATAGAGGCCATCGAAGAAAATAAATTACTGAATGTTGATGGCATCGTCGTTATTGAGCATAATGTTGAGGATGTTTTACCAAATGATATAGGAAAACTATTAAAGACGAAGGATCGACGATATGGAGATACCAATATTTCGATCTATTCATGGGAGGCATTGAAATGAGAATCGCAATATATCCTGGTAGCTTTGACCCTGTCACGAATGGACATCTCGATATTATAAAGAGATCGTCGAAACTTTTTGATAAAGTGATTGTTGGCGTGTTGCATAATGCAAGTAAAGTACCTCTTTTTTCTGTTGAAGAAAAGATGGACCTGCTTTCCCAGGTGACCAAAGAAATAAAAAATGTTGAAATAGATAGTTTCTCTGGCCTATTGGCTGACTACGTTTTGAAGAATAATATAAGCAGCATTGTAAAGGGGCTGAGAGCTGTCTCAGATTTCGAATATGAATTTCAAATGGCTCTTATGAATAGAAAACTGAATCCTGATGTGGAAACAATCTTTATGATGACCAGCAGTGAATACTCATATTTAAGTTCAAGTCTTGTGAAAGAAGTATTCAAATTTAATGGCTGTATCAAAGGGCTAGTCCCAGATGAGGTATTAGAAGCCATGAAGAAAAAAGTAGATCTGTAATAGGGGGGAATCGTATGAATGTTTTGAGATTGCTTGATGAATTAGAGGATATTGTTGAAAATAGCTCTACAATACCCTTTGCGGGAAAAGCCTTAGTAGATCGTGGGGAGATTTTGGATATCATTAAAGAAATCAGAATTCAATTGCCAGACGAGGTGAAGCAGGCTCAGTGGATTAAAGAGGAACGACAGAGGATTCTTGTAGATGCGCAACAGGAAGCAGAGGCAACGATGAAAGACGTTCGGATTCATATCGAAGAAATGGTAGAAAAGGATGAGATCACGAAGTTAGCACAAAAAAGAGCTGAAGAAATCATTGAACAAGGGCAAGCCCATGCAAAAGAAGTCAGGTTGGGTGCAAGACAGTATGCAGACGAATTGTTGGCAGGGCTTGAAGAAAACCTTGAGAGATTAGGAAGTACGATTAAACAGAATAGGAAAGAGTTAAAAGGAATGAAGGGGTAACCCTTCATTTTTTAATGGAAAACAAGTTAGAATACCTATCAAAAGCACTTGCAAAAATAATGGATATGACGACTAATGAAAGCAAAATCACACTAAAAAGCTGGCCGGAGAAGAAAAATTTATCAGCCCAGGTCGTAGTCATACCATTTGATATTATTGGATGGAAAACTGGAATATTTAGATTGCTAGAAGCCAGCTGATAAGCAGGAACCAAAAGAAAAGCGAACAGACCCGAGAAAAAGGAATGGGATATCTTGGAACAGATATAGACAGATATACTTAAATCTGTATCATGCATCATACTGGCGGCTTGAGCTATGATGGAGAGGCCGCTCCAGGATATAATCATAGTACAAATAATCGCTTGCTGCAAAAATGAAATGTTTTGAACTTCAGAAATTAATTTGCATCCTACAGTGATTTCAAATATTCCACTAATAATACCATGCTGTATCCCTTGGGAGAGGTCTAGTAATTTCCAAAATGGTAAAAATAGACTTGAAAAGATCAAGATAACTTTAGATATGGAAAGGGCTTGAATAATAACAGAAAACAAAACGATAAATCCACCCACCATTAGGATTGTTTCTATGGATTCTTTTACTGATTCCCCTAAGATTTTACCGAAAGGCTGTCTCTGGTTGGATTTGGAGCCTATCAATTGCTTGAAAGCATGAATAACACTAGAATTATTGTTTATTAGCAGTATTTTATCATTGGAGTGACGCTTATAAAAACGAAAAGCTATACCTGTGGCAATTGCACCAAGATAATGGGATAAGGCGATAATCGTACCTAGGGCGATGCTATGAAACATACCAATTGCGACAGCTCCCAACATAAAAAGGGGGCCGGAGGTGCTAGCAAATGACATCACCCGCTGTCCTTCCTCTTTTGAAAAAATGCCATCCTTTCTTAATTTCGATACAAGCTTAACACCTACGGGATATCCAGATGTAAGACTCATAGCGAACACAAAAGATCCTTCTCCGGGAACATTAAAGATAGGTCGAAAGAGAGGCTCCAAAATGGAGCCAATAAAACTTACAACGCCAAGGCGAATTAAAAGCTCTGACCCTATAAAAAAGGGAAGCAAAGAAGGGAGAACAATATTGAACCACATATCTACGCCATTTTTTGCTGACTGGATAGCTGCTTCAGGATAAGATATGAGAAAAACGACAAAGAACAGAACAGAACAAATTAACAATAATCTTGAAATATTTGAAAAATACTTGGTTCTGAATTTTAATAATAAAAGTATCATGATGAATAATAGTATAGGTGCCATGGCGATCCTCCAAAGTATAAATAATATATGATATATATATGGGAGTAGTGTACTTTTATTACTAAAGTAGGATTTTCACTAATGTAAATAAAACACCTAGATACTATCTAGATGTTTTATTTAAGATCATTACTATCAGATTCATGGGTATGATGTCGTTCAAATATAAGTTCATAATGATTCGCAGTACCCTGGCTAGTGATAGGGGGAGCGAAGATTTGTACCAATCTCCAGCCTCGCTTTCCATAGTCATCAATAATAGTATGATAGTCGTGTTCGGTTACTCGTGTCCAAAAGCTTAAATCCAGCTTTACATAGGTGTACTCATACATGCCAGAACCTCCTCGGTGGGATTTGTTTTATTAAAGTATATTTTCGTAAGTCTATAAAGATGAGTGTTTTTCATAAGGTTTACAATGAAAAAGCAGATATAAGTAAAAATAAAAGATTTTTATAAGATTTCCTAGGAAATAGCCACATTTCAACGTTTTTCAACATTAGTTGCGAGACTTGAATTTATTACATTATTTGGTATGATATGAATAGGAAGGATTTATTTTGTAGCCGTAAAAGGCGAAGTGTAAAATAATCTACATTGGAGGTAAAAGAAATGAAATTTGTTTTTGCCCATAACAATTTAAATGTACTTGACTTAGAAAAGAGCGTATCCTTTTATAAGAATGCCCTTGGTCTGGTGGAGACGAGAAGAAAAGAAGCATCAGATGAGAGTTTTATTCTTGTTTTTTTAGGAGATGATGTTACTTCCCATAAGTTGGAGCTGACATGGCTCCGGGATCGACAAGAACCGTATGATCTTGGAGATAATGAGATCCATCTTGCATTTATGGTAGATGAATTTGATGCTGCGTATAAGCTGCATAAAGAAATGGGATGCATATGTTATGAAAATAAGCAGATGGGGATCTATTTTATAGAGGATCCAGATGGTTATTGGATTGAGATTGTACCTAAAAGATAAAGAAAGACAAATCGATACTTGCTCATAATGGTGTGGGCAAATATCGATTTGTCTTATTAGAGACGATAGATCTAGATTTGAAAAGTTATGGATTGGAGAAATGTCCAAGGAAAAAAGGCTTCTTATAATAGTCCCATCCCCCTATCCGATGTTTAGAATTAGGATAGGCTAAACAATAAATATTTGTAGCAAGAATATCAAAGGATAGCATTTTCCGTGCTATTTCTGTTTTTAATGGTTCTCTGTTTATATTCGTAAGTATAGGTATAGAAGAGTGCTGCTTTAGGTGCTTGATGAGTGGAGGGCCATTTTTTGAAAATGCCAAGACCCGTGCATATTGGGCACCACCTCCATGATTGAATGTAGATAGATGATGTTTTTCTAGATGTATCAAGGCATGGATGAGTATTCTTTGTAGTCTTGTCATGGTATATCGTTTTGTTTTTGTAGCATGAAGGATTTCGGTATAAGATGTAGCTTTCATGCTAGCCTCTTTGAATCGGTTTTCCAATCCTTCAATAACATCAGGTATATTGGCAATTTCATCTATAGAGGCTGCACGCAAACGATACAGGATTAATTGGTCTAAATTCGAATAAGAAACTGGCCCAAATCCCAAATTAAAACTATTTTCTAGTGTTTTCAAACTAGAAGGAGGCATTACCTTAGATAAATATCCAGTATCATTAGGTTTATGGGATAAATGTTCTCGAATGGCAGTGGCACTACAAATATCGCTAAGTATTTCTGTAGAATGATAGTCAGCTTGAATACGTTTGAGTGTAAATGGCTGAATAGAGCTGCCTAACTTCAGCAAAGCTTTGATATATTCAATGCCCAAGATATTATTCGGTGATTGAAGTAAGGCATCAAGAGCATCGTCTTCAAAATACTGGTTCAAAGCTTTAGATCTTGCCTGTGGATAAGATAATCCTTCAGATAGGTGAATCTTAAGTATTTGTCTATAAGACTCCGGCTCTTGAAGAAGAACCTTAGAAACTTTTACTAATCTTTCTATGGCGCCTTCTTCGCTGCCGAAACAGAGAGAGTCTACAGTGTCTAAATGATGCAACAGTGAGACGGCACCATAAGCAAATAGTTCTGCAGTATTGCATGCATAGACAAAGGGGAGCTCAAGGACGAGATCGACCCCTTCACGGACTGCCATTTCAGCCCTATGCCATTTATCTGTGATGGCAGGCTCACCCCGTTGTAGAAAATTTCCGCTCATGACCGCGATGGTATGGGTGGCGCCAGTCATTTTTTTCGCTGTATCAAGGTGATATTTATGACCATTATGAAAAGGATTATATTCAGTAATTAGACCAAGTATCTTCATGAAAACTTCCTCCTATGTACTTCTTACATGGATTAGGAAAAGTATAAGCCATGCTATTTATAATATTATAGAATTTTGACAATAATATCAAAGAAATATTTATTACATCATTCCGATAAATCTTGCAAAAATCCCAAATTATTTTATAATAGTAAAGGAGAAATAAAAGGTAATAAGATTTTTTTATAGAAAAATACTTTGTGAATAAATTATTTAGGAGGTTAAAAAAAATGAATGTATTAGTAATTAACTGTGGTAGCTCATCTTTAAAGTATCAATTACTCAACATGACAGATGAAAGTGTTCTTGCAAAAGGTTTAGTGGAAAGAATCGGTATCGAAGGATCTATTCTAAAGCACGAAATTGAAGGAAAAGACAAGGTGGTTATCCAACAGCCTATGGAAAACCATAAGGTAGCCCTAGCCATAGTCCTAGAGGCCCTCGTTGATAAGAACCATGGTGCGATCAAAGATATGGGCGAAATTTCAGCAGTGGGACATCGTGTTGTTCACGGTGGAGAGAGATTCAGTGGATCCGTAGTCTTAAATGATGAAGTAATCGATGCCCTAGAAGAATGCATTGAATTAGCGCCATTACATAACCCGCCAAACTTAATGGGTATCGCTGCATGTAGAGAATTGATGCCGAACATTCCTATGGTAGGCGTATTTGATACAGCGTTCCACCAAACTATGCCAAAAGCTGCCTACATTTATCCATTGCCTTATGAGCTATATGAAAAATATGCGATTAGAAGATACGGCTTCCATGGTACAAGCCATAGATATGTATCTGAAAGAGCTGCGGATATGTTAGGAAAGGATATTAAAGATTTAAAAATTGTTACTTGTCACCTTGGAAATGGAGCAAGCTTAGCTGCCATCGACGGAGGAAAATCTGTTGATACGAGTATGGGCTTTACACCATTGGAAGGGTTAGTAATGGGAACACGTTCTGGAGATATTGATCCTGCCATTGTTACTTTTATAATGGAGAAGGAAAATCTAGATATTGAAGGTGTCAATAATCTACTCAATAAAAAATCTGGCGTGTTGGGCATTTCTGGTGTAAGCAGCGACTTTAGAGATATCGAAGGTGCAGCTGCAGAAGGAAACGAAAGAGCCCTATTGGCCCTAGATATATTTAATAGTCGTGTGAAAAAATATATTGCAAACTTTGCGGCTGTAATGAGCGGTGTAGATGTCGTTGTATTTACTGCTGGTTTAGGTGAGAATTCAGCATCTAATAGAGAAGAGATTTGCAAAGGACTTGAGTTTATGGGAATCAACGTCGATCCAAGCAAGAATAACGTAAGAGGTAAAGAAACAATTGTAAGTACAGATGATTCCAAGGTTAAGGTTTTAGTGGTGCCAACAAATGAAGAATTAGTAATTGCAAGAGATACACTTGAACTAGTAAAGTAGATATTAGGGGTAGGATGCAATTCCTACCTTTTCTAAATGGAGATAAATTCATAGGTATCAAGTAATTTAGCTTGACAAATACATGCGCCATTTGTATAATAAAATCTGTCGATATAATGAGGTGAAATAGTTGAAAGTTAACATTAAAGAAGTAATCTCGGGACAAAAAGATAGCATAGACTTTGAAATCAGTGAAAAAATAATGGATGCTCATTGTTTTGGGGATGATGTTACACTTATTACACCCATTACTTTGAAAGCAGAAGTTACAAAGATTGATGATAAACTTTTCATAAGCGGTAGCGTCGAATGCACAGTTGAATTTGTTTGTGGTAGATGCTTGAAGAAATTCGAGAAGGAACTTAAAGAAAAAGTTTATGGACAATTAATTGTTGATGAGAGCCAAGAAGAGGAAATGGATGAGAGTTATCTGATTGAGGAAGATATGATCGATACTTTTATAATCATGAATGATGTCTTGATCGCATCATTGCCGATGAAGGTTCTATGTGATGAAAATTGTAAAGGTTTATGTTCAGTCTGTGGCAAAGATCTCAGTGTTGATGAATGCAACTGTAATATAGATGAGATTGATCCTAGACTTGCTAAATTAAAGGATTTGTTACAACAAGATTAAGGAGGTGGAAATAATGGCAGTACCTAAGCGCAAAATTTCTAAGGCTAGAAGAGATAGTAGAAGAGCACAAAACATAAAAATGACAGCCCCTAATATCGTAGCCTGCCCACAATGTCATGAACCAAAATTACCACATAGAGTATGTAAAGCGTGTGGATTCTATCATGATAAAGAAGTAGTAAAGGTTCAATAATTTAGAATAGTAATGATGATTTCATCATTACTATTTTTTATTTTTGAAAAAGTAATCATTTTCTTATGTCAAAGGAATTTCATTCATAAAATTGTTGATTATGGGATATAAATAATATATACTTAATATTAGTATCAGGTACTAAATACTAGTACTAAAGAGGTGAGTGAAATGGTAGGTAAGAAAGGAAAGAAACAAGTAAGGCAGATGGAACTATTAGAAAAGTTGGAATCACAGCCTTTTGTTACCGATGAAGAGCTTTGTGAAGCCTTTGGGGTAAGCATTCAAACAATCCGATTGGATCGGCTGGAATTAGGAATTCCGGAATTAAGAGAGAGAATAAAGAAGGTTGCCGATAAAAACTATCTTAAGGTTAAAACCCTTGGAAAAGCAGAGATTGTCGGAGAATTGATTGATATAAACTTAAATGAAAATGGAATATCTTTGTTGGAGACCACCGAGGACATGGCATTTAGAAAGACGAACATCGTTCGTGGGCACCATATTTTTGCAATGGCAGAGTCCTTAGCAATGGCTGTTATTAATGCAGATGTTGCCCTGAGTGGTGTAGCGAATATGAAGTACCGAATACCCGTTGTCGCAGGGAATAAACTGGTGGCCAAGGCTGAAGTTACCCGTATTCGAGGAAATAAATATTTTGTTCATGTAAAAATATCTGTAAATCAAGAGCAAGTCTTTAGAGGAAAGTTTATTTTGGTTTCTATTTGGGATGAACAGGAGGAATCGATATGAGGATTGCTGTGGATGGCATGGGTGGAGACCAGGCCCCTAAAGAGATTGTGAAAGGCTGTATAGAGGCCTTAAATGATTTAGAAATTGATATTGTTTTAGTGGGGATTCAGGATCAGCTAGAGGAAGAACTAAAAAAGTATACATTTGATGCAGCACGATTACATATTCAACATGCTTCTGAACTTATTACAAATGAAGATAAACCAGTACATGCTATAAAAAGCAAAAAAGATTCTTCTTTAGTTGTGGGATTAAATATGGTTAAGGAAGGGACTGTGGATGCCTTTGTATCTGCTGGGAATACAGGAGCTCTGTTAGCAGGAAGCATATTTAAAGTAGGAAGGATTAAAGGGATTGATCGACCAGCCATTGCGGCTGTGTACCCGACCCATAAAGGAATTTCGCTTTTGGTAGATGCTGGTGCCAACGCAGAGTGTAAGGCCAGAAATTTACTTGAATTTGGAGTAATGGGATCTATTTATGTGGAACGGGTGTTGGGGAAATCAAATCCATCCATAGGACTAGTGAACATCGGTACTGAAGAAGGCAAAGGTACAGATTTGATTCGAGGTGCCCATGGATTATTTCAAAAAATAGATCTAAATTATATAGGGAATGCTGAAGCGAGGGATTTACCAAAAGGAATTGTGGATGTTATAGTATGTGACGGGTTTATTGGAAATGTTATCTTGAAACTCACAGAAGGTGTTGCGATGACAATGTTTTCAATGCTAAAGGAAAAGTTTACGGAAAATATTATCAATAAACTAGGGGCAGCGATTTTAATGCCTTCATTGAGGGAATTTAAGAAAACTTTAGACTATACAGAGTATGGTGGAGCACCGCTGCTTGGTGTGAATGGTGCAGTGATTAAGGCCCATGGTAGTTCCAATGCGAAAGCAATCAAGAATGCCATTCGGCAAGCAAAAGTTTTTGCGGAGAAAGACGTTGTAGGAATGATTTCCAGTGAAATTCGAAAAATAGGAGATGACGAAAATGTCGAATAGTCTTAATGCAGTGGGAATTTTAGGTATTGGTAGTTATTTACCAGAAAAAGTAATGACGAATCAAGATATTGAGAAAGTAGTAGATACGACAGATGAATGGATTGTTTCTCGAACAGGAATTGGTGCTAGACATATTGCTGATGATAAGACCGCGGCATCGGATTTAGCAACAGAGGCTGCATTAAGGGCTTTGAAAAATGCAGATACACTACCAGAAGAAATCGATTTAATCATTGTAGCAACAGTAACGCCAGATATGAATTTTCCCTCAACGGCCTGTATTGTACAGATGAACATTGGAGCTAAGAACGCGGCTGCCTTTGATCTAGGGGCGGGATGTTCTGGTTTTATTTACGGACTTACTGTAGCAAAACAATTTGTAGAGACTGGCATGTATAAAAAGGTGCTGGTTATTGGTGCTGAGACCCTGTCCAAAATCTTGGATTGGTCAAATCGAAATACATGCGTATTATTTGGAGATGGGGCAGGCGCCGTAGTTGTGGGTGCCACTGAAGAGGGTACAGGTATATTGTCGACGTATATGGGTGCTGACGGGGAAGGTGGAAAATTCCTGACTGTACCAGGTGGCGGATCAAGAATACCAGCTACGTTGGAATCTGTAGAAAATAATCTTCACACAATAAAAATGGATGGTAGTGAAGTTTTCAAATTTGCCGTTCGGATCATGAATCGAGCTTCTCAAGAAGCAATCGACCAGAGTGGATATACTGTGGAGGATATTGATTATCTTGTTCCTCATCAGGCTAACATTAGAATCATAGAGGCAGCAGCTAAGAAGCTGAAGTTGCCTATGGATAAAGTCCATGTAAATTTAAATCGATTTGGAAATATGTCTGCTGCTTCTATTCCTGTGGCTCTAGATGAAGCAATCCAACAAGGCAAAATCAAAAAAGGTGATTTGATTGTGCTGGTAGGGTTTGGAGCTGGGCTAACATGGGGCGCCAGTGTGCTCAAATGGAATAAGTAAATCGTAAGGAGTGTGAATATGATTCAATCGAGGATTTGTAGTTTGTTAGGAATACAGTACCCTATTATTCAAGGGGGAATGGCGTGGGTGGCAACGGCAGAACTGGCTGCCGCCGTTTCAAATGCAGGAGGACTAGGAATTATTGCAGCAGGGAATGCTCCTGCTGCCATTATAAAAGGTGAAATTGAAAAAGTAAAGAAGTTAACTGACCAGCCTTATGGTGTGAATGTTATGCTATTGTCTCCCTTTGTAGAGGAGATAATGGAGTTGATAATTCAGGAGCGAGTGCCAGTTATTACTACTGGTGCAGGTAATCCAGGGAAATATATGTCTACTTTGAAAAGTATAGGAACAAAAGTAATTCCAGTAGTGCCGTCCGTGGCTTTGGCCCAAAGAATGGAAAAAATAGGTGCTGATGCAGTTATCGTTGAGGGCACAGAAGCTGGTGGACATATTGGAGAACTGACAACGATGGTATTGGTACCTCAAGTGGCAGATGCTGTATCTATCCCAGTAATTGCTGCTGGAGGCATAGCCGACGGTAGAGGAATGCTGGCCGCATTTGCCTTGGGTGCAGAGGGTATCCAAGTAGGGACAAGATTCATATGTGCAAAAGAGTGTATAGCCCATGAAAATTATAAAAATGCCGTACTGAAAGCTAAGGATCGAGATACCGTCGTTACGGGTAGAAGCACAGGACATCCAGTAAGAGTTGTAAAAAATAAGCTATCAAAGGAATTTGAAAAGCTGGAAAAGTCAGGATTAAGTCCAGAGCTTTTAGAAAACTTAGGGGCTGGTAAGTTAAGGTTGTCCGTGGTAGAAGGGGATATAGATCAAGGCTCGGTAATGGCTGGTCAAATTTCAGGACTTGTAAAGGAAATTAAAAGCTGTAAAGAGATTATTGAAGATATGATGGAAGAGGCAAAACAAAAATATGCAGCACTGGAGCTGTCATTGAAGTAAGGAGTGAAGAAAATGGGAAAAGTTGCTTTTGTTTTTCCAGGCCAAGGAGCACAATATGTTGGTATGGGAAAGGATATTGTAGAAAATTATAATAGTGCCCATGTTATTTTTGACTTGGCTAGTAAAGCTGTAGGCTACGATATGAAAAAACTGTGCTTTGAAGGCCCAGAGGATGAGCTTAGAAAGACAGAGAATACACAACCATCTATTTTGACTACTTGTATTGCAATAGCAAAGGTCCTAGATGAAAAAGGATTGAAACCAGATGTCACGGCGGGATTGAGTTTAGGAGAGTATGCTTCCTTAGTTATTGCTGGGGTTCTACAATTTGAGGATGCTGTGGCCCTGGTTAAAAAAAGAGGAAAGTATATGCAGGAGGCTGTTCCGATAGGCAAAGGAACAATGGCTGCGATCTTAGGAATGGAAAGAGTAGCTTTAGAAAATGCCCTTGAAAAAGCAAGCCCCTATGGTATTGTAGAGGCAGCTAATTTTAATAGTCCAGGTCAGATTGTTATATCTGGAGAGGTAGAGGCAGTAGAAAAAGCATGTGAATATGCTAAGGAATTAGGTGCCCTAAAGGCTGTAATTCTCCCTGTAAGTGCTCCGTTTCACTGCTCCATGCTTGCTCCCGCAGGAGAGAAGTTAGCTATAGAATTGGATGGAATAGATATTGGGGAGTTTAACATACCTGTAATTGCCAATGCAAATGGAAACTACTATGGCGGACCATCCGCAGTGAAAGGACTTCTAGTAGAGCAAGTAAGTAAATCAGTGCTTTGGGAAGATTCCGTGGATAGGATGCTGGCTGATGGTGTAGATACTTTTATAGAGATTGGCCCAGGAAAGTCCTTGAGTCAATTTATCAAGAAGATTACAAAGCAATCCAAGGAGAACATACGAATATTTAATGTCGAAGATAGAGAATCATTAGAAAATGTGATTGAAAAATTATGTACGAAGTAGGAGGAAAGAAAATGACCTTATTAGGAAAAACTGCAGTGGTGACGGGTGGGTCAAGGGGAATTGGACGAGCCATCGCCATTAAACTAGCGGAAATGGGCGCCAATATCGTAGTAAACTATTCCAGTGCACCTCAAAAGGCTGAAGAGGTGGTTGCGTTAGTAAAGCAAATGGGTAGAGATGCTGTGGCAATCCAGGCAAATGTCTCCAATGGAGAACAAATACAAAAGATGATGCAGGAGGTTGAAGAAAAATTTTCAACCATCGATATCTTGATCAACAATGCAGGAATCACTAGGGATACTTTGCTGATGAGAATGAAAGATGAAGATTGGGATCAAGTAATGGAGATCAACCTAAAGGGTACATTTAATTGTACCAAGGCTGTAACAAGAAAAATGATGAAACAACGAAGTGGGAAGATCGTTAATATCGCATCAGTTGTTGGTGTCATGGGAAATATAGGGCAGGCAAATTATGCAGCTTCTAAAGCAGGAATCATCGGCTTCACAAAATCCGTTGCCAAAGAACTGGCAACACGGGGCATCAATGTAAATGCTGTGGCTCCAGGATTTATTCAAACAGAAATGACGGATGTACTAACGGAAGAAGTGAAAGAGGGATTAATGAGCAACATTCCTATGAACCAGCTGGGTACACCCGAGGATGTTGCTAATGTTGTTGCATTTTTATGCTCTGACGATGCAAAATATATTACTGGTCAAGTACTCCATGTGGATGGTGGAATGGTAATGTAGGACTTTACATACTCGTGGGGGGAGGTGAAAACAAATGGTATTTGATAAAGTAGTAGAAATTGTTGCTGAACAACTAGGTCTTGACAGTACAGAGGAAATCACGCCAGAAACTTCGATGATGAAGGATCTTGAAGCTGATTCTCTTGATGCTGTTGAAATCATCATGGCCCTTGAAGATGAGTTCAATGTGGAGATTCCTGATGAGGAAGCAGAGAAGTTCAAAAACATTGGTGATATTGCAAAATATATCGAAGAACATAAATAATACTTATGAGTCCCGACAATTAGGTCGGGGCTCAAATTCCTAAAGATATTTTGAATGCACTCATTCAATTTCACATAGATACTGAATTGCCAAACTTTAAGGGGAGGTTTTAACATTGAAAAACAGAGTTGTAGTGACAGGTATTGGGGCCATTACTCCCATCGGAACTGGTAAAAATTCATTTTGGGCATCGTTAAAAGCAGGAAAGAGTGGAATCGATAAGATTACCAAGTTTGACGCATCGAATTATGATACTCAGATAGCTGCAGAAGTAAAGGATTTTGATCCAAATACATATATTGATAAGAAAGAAGCAAAAAGAATGGACAGATTTACACAATTTGCGGTAGCTGCTTCAAAGTTGGCCGTAGAGGATGCAGCTCTAAATGTGGATGAAGTAGATGCCGACCGCTTTGGCGTGGTGCTGGGTTCTGGAATCGGCGGTATTGAAACCCTAGAAAGAGAACAAGAAAAATTAATGACAAAGGGACCAGGACGGGTAAGCCCATTCTTTATCCCTATGATGATTTCTAATATTGGTGCTGGGCAAGTATCGATGACATTCGGAGCCAAAGGGCCCAATACAACTGTCGTTACTGCCTGTGCATCTTCGACGAACTCCATTGGTGAAGCTTTTAGAATTATTCAAAGAGGCGATGCTGATATTATGATTACGGGTGGAGCTGAGGCTTCTATTACGCCTTTATCTATTGCAGGCTTTTGCTCTATGAAAGCGATGTCGACTCGTAATGATGATCCTACTGCTGCGAGCAGACCTTTTGACAAAGATCGTGATGGCTTTGTTATGGGTGAAGGGGCTGGGATACTGATATTAGAAGAGTTAGAGCATGCAATTAAGCGAGGGGCTCATATCTATGGTGAAGTTGTTGGATATGGCATGAGTGCAGATGCATATCATATAACAACGCCAGCACCTGAAGGTGAAGGCGCGGCAAGATCCATGAAAAATGCATTAAAGGATGCCAATATTGCGCCAGAGGATATTGATTACATCAATGCCCATGGTACATCTACTCCCTACAATGATAAATTTGAAACCATGGCAATCAAGTCTTTATTCGGGGATCATGCAAATAAACTAGCCGTTAGCTCCACGAAATCAATGACAGGCCACCTTCTAGGGGCTGCTGGTGCAATTGAAGCGATCGCCTGTATCATGGCAATAAATGATAGCTTTATCCCACCAACGATTAACTATACAACACCAGACCCAGAGTGCGATTTGGATTATGTACCAAATAAGGGTAGGGAAAGAAATGTTAGATACACGTTGTCTAATTCTTTAGGGTTCGGCGGACACAATGCTACAATTATTATGAAGAAGTATGAATAGAGAGGCTTTTGAGTCTCTCTTTTTTCTTTACCTTCCTACCACTACCTTTTAAAAATTTTAAAAAAGGTGTACAATAGAAATAGTGTATAAAAACATTTGTTTCTAGGAGGTAAAAATGCATACGAGGAGTCATAATGATACAACATTATTAAAAAAGTTAGAGTTGAAATTAGGCTATCGGTTTCATAATGTAAATCTACTTAATGAATCCCTTACCCATAGTTCTTATGCCAATGAAAACAAACGAAAGAATTATAAATATAACGAAAGATTGGAATTTCTAGGAGATGCAGTTCTTAGCATTGTTATTAGCGATTATTTATATAACAACCTATCTACATTTCAGGAAGGTGAGTTAACGAAGATCAGGGCTAGCATAGTCTGTGAGCCTTCTCTGGCCGCGTGCTCTAAGAGAATTGATATCGGAAATTTTATACTCCTGGGAAAAGGTGAAGATGTAACCGGGGGGAGAGAAAGAGTTTCTATATTGGCAGACGCATTCGAAGCAATTATTGGAGCCATCTACTTGGATGGTGGTATTGAAAAAGCAAAGATCTTTATCCTTGAGAATTTGAAAGATACGATTGATGATGCTATTCATGGTAAAATACATCAGGACTATAAGACCCATTTACAAGAATTAATCCAAAGTGAGCATACGGAAAAAATTCATTATGAAGTTTTTGGGGAGGAAGGACCAGATCATGATAAGATTTTTCATGTTCATGTGAAAATTGGTGAAAAAATTGTGGGTGTAGGGTCCGGGAAGAGTAAAAAAGAGGCTGAGCAAAATGCTGCAAGAGAAGCATTGAAAGAGGTTTAGTGTTATGACGAAGCGGCACTATATCATTCCTATTTTTGTTCCCCACTACGGATGCCCCTTTGACTGTATTTTTTGCAACCAGAAAAAAATTACTGGACAGATGGATGTGTTATCAATTTCAGAGGTAGATGAACGGATTGCCCAGTTTATTGCAACGATAACAAATCCCTTAGACCAGCATATAGAAATAGCGTTCTTTGGTGGTAGCTTTACTGGTATTGAAATAGAACAGCAGCGTAAATTACTATCAGTGGCAGCGGACTGGAAAGAAAAAGGCTATATTAAGGCGATAAGAATATCAACACGACCGGATTATATTAGTGAGGAAATTATGTCGCTGCTGATTCACTATGGCGTTTCCATTATTGAGCTGGGCGTGCAATCCATGGATGATGAAATTCTAAAGGTAAGTTGCAGGGGTCACAGCGCAAAGGACGTAATACGAGGGGTAGGGTTGATACGCGCCCATAAAATTCAGTTAGGTTTACAGATGATGATTGGGTTGCCTGGAGACACGAGGGAGAAGATCCATGATACTGCAAATGCGATCATTCAATTAAAACCTGATTTTGTGAGGATATACCCTACGGTTGTGATCCGTGATACGGACTTAGAGAGAATGTATTTGTCGGGAGGTTATCGCCCCCTTGGTGTGGAAGAGGCAGTGGAAATCTGCAAAGAGCTGATGTTTATGTTCAATGCTGTGGATATACCTATTATTCGCTTGGGATTACAGACAACAGAAACAGTTGCCATTGGAAAAGAAGTAGTTGCAGGACCTTTTCATCCAGCCTTCAGGCAAATGGTGGAATCTGCAATCTACAAAGATGTGTTAGATAGAACCTTTAAAGAAGAGGGAATAAGTAACGAAGGTACAGTGGAGATACAAGTTCATTCTAAATATATTTCAAGTCTTGTTGGACAAAAAAAATGTAATATCGAATACGTCCGGAATACATATAGCATTGGTCGCATTCGTATCTTTGGAAATAATGATTTGTCTTTTGGAGAGATTAAGGTTATATGATTAAATTTACCTGTAGTCCTATAAAATATAATATATAGCCTGTTCATGGTGGACAGGCTATATATTATATTTTACTAGTTGGTAGTACAGGAATAGGTGAGGTATAGGATGAACTAGCTGCTTATAGACTAAAGCAGGAAGTTGTTCTTATTTTAATATGTTAAGATATATGGTAAAATTATTTGCAGTAAGTATTCTAAAAAGAGGTGTTATGCTTGTACCTAAAAAAAGTAGAAATTCATGGATTTAAATCATTTGCCGATAGAATTGAAATAGAATTTGAAAAAGGGATCACAGGCATTGTTGGGCCTAATGGAAGTGGAAAGAGCAACATCAATGATGCGATTCGATGGGTGCTAGGTGAACAAAGTGCAAAAACTTTGAGAGGCAGTAAGATGGAGGATATCATCTTTGCTGGCACCACCAACAGAAAACCTTTGGGCATGGCGGAAGTCTCTTTAACATTAGATAATCTTGAAAAGAAACTTCCCATTGACTATTCTGAGGTAACTGTCACTAGAAGGGTTTATCGATCAGGAGAAAGTGAATACTATTTGAACAAATCCCTTTGTCGATTAAAGGATATTAAGGAAATTTTCATGGATACGGGTGTGGGCATTGATGGTTACTCAATTATTGGACAAGGTAAAATTGATGATATACTAAGTAACAAATCTGAAAATAGAAGACTCCTGTTTGAAGAAGCAGCTGGTATTGTAAAATATAAGACGAGAAAAGAAGAAGCAGAGAAAAAACTTGAAAATACAAAACAAAATCTTACAAGGCTAGATGATATTATCAGTGAATTGGAATCTAGAATAGAACCCTTGCGAATACAAAGTGAAAAAGCAAAGAAGCACAAGACTTATAAAGATGAGCTTGCAACCTTGGAAATTAGCATGTTTGTAAAGGAACTCGAGGATGTAAAGGCGAAAATCGAAACAATGAAAGAACAAGGGCAAATAATAACAAATCAATTGACAGGATATCTTAATGATAAGAAGGACATAGAAACAAAATACAAGGATTTTAAGGGGCAGCTGGAAAACTTGGATCAGTCTATCCAAGTACTACAGGCCAATATCTTTGAAACAATGCACACCATGGATCGCAAGGATGGAGAACTAGAACTTTGTAAGGAAAAGATCATCCATGGAGATACCGACACCTCCAGATTAGATAGAGAAATTCATGAAATCGAACAGAATTATAGGGTTCTATTACAGCAGGTAAAGGAAAGTGAAAGTAATTTGGCAGAGTTAGAGGGCAGATTGGCGCAAGATCAGGATGTGCTTTCAACAAAGCTCCACAAATTTCAAGTAATTACCACTACCATAGAACAACAGGAAGAGGACATGGAAAAGTCCAAAGCCAATGTTATTGAGATGTTAAATGAAATTGCATCAAAAAAAAGTGACCTCAACAGCGCTATAACACTCAACAATAATATCATTAGACGAGAGAATCAGGTGCTGCCAGAAAAGGAAAGCCTAGTTTTAAAAAAGGAAACCCTTGTCAATGAGTTAAAAGTAAAAGAGAAGATGCTTGTAGAGGTTATGGGGAAGCATGAGAACTTAATTCAATTAAAGAATAATTTTGTAGCTCAAAGCCAAGAATTGAAAAGTAGGTTAGATAAGTTTAAAAAAGAATATGAGGATACAAAGCAAAAAACACAACAGTGCATTACGAGGAAGAATTTACTCCAAGAGATGCAGAATGAGTATGATGGTTTTCATAAAAGTGTAAAAAATACTTTATATGAAACCAAAAAAAATAGTACTTTAGGTGCTGGTATCTATGGCGTGGTTGCAGAATTAGTAGATGTTGAAAAAGAATATGAGATTGCCATAGAGGTCGCATTGGGCAGCGCAATGCAAAACATTATCTGTCAAAAGGCAGAAGATGCAAATCGGGTTATTAACCACTTAAAAAAGAACAATCTAGGGCGAGTAACATTCTTACCGATTGACACTGTAAAAACCAATGATTACTACTCAAAAAAGAAGAACGAAATTACTAAATTTCCTGGAGTGAAGGGATTTGCAGTAGATCTTACAAGATTTTCTGAAAAGTATATGGAGATCTTTCACTATTTACTTGGAAGAATAGTGGTTGTAGATACTATTGAAAATGGAATTAATTTTTCCAAGAAATGCGAGCAAAAATATAGGGTTGTTTCCCTAGATGGAGATGTGATAAACCCTGGGGGGGCCATTACTGGAGGCAGTTACAGCTCAAAAACTCTAAATCTTCTAAGTAGAAAAAGGGAAATTGAAGAATTGAATCAAAGTTTAATGGTGTTCCAAGAACAATGTGATGAGCAAGGGAAAGAAATTATCCAAGTTGAAGGTGAAATTGAAGGTCTGTTGTCTCAGATAGATGAAAAGAGTCAAGAAATAAAAAAGAGTGAGATAGATCAGATCAATTGCAACAATACGTTAAATCAGTATATCCGTGAGATACAAGGGCTTGACGAAAATATAAAGCGTGTTGACAATGAGTTGGGACAACTAAGTGGGGATCGATTAGAAACTGAGAAAGCGATTCAAAGTCAAAAACTAGAAATTGAGGCTTTGGAGAGTAGACAACAAGAGATTCAAAAATCAGTTTCTAGTAATAAAAATTCCTATGAGGAAGAAAGATCATTGAAGGATGTATTAAGTACCGAGGTTACAAATCTGAAAGTCGAATTGGCTTCATTAGAGCAGAGAAAACAAAATCTGCTTTTAAATCTTCAAGGGTATTATAATGGGATTCAGGAATTGGATAAGAGCAGGCGAACAAAGGATGCTGAGAAAGATTTGCTGAGTGGAAGCAAGCGTAAGTATTTAGAACAACAGGAACGATTAGAGTTAGAGATTAAAGATATAGAAGTATTAAAGAAGCAATACGAGTTCAATCTATCCCAACTTAAATCGAAGAGAACAGAAGTGGATGAATCCTTTAGAAATATGGAGTCTCAGTTAGAAAAGATAAATGCCACCATTGTAGATTTGCAGGATAGCAATCATAAGTTGGAGGTTAAGTTGACGAGGCTGGAGATGCAGCAAGAGTCGTATTGTAGTCGATTATGGGAAGAGTATGAAATTACCTATGGGGAAGCTTTAAAGCAAAAAAGAGATGATATTAACTTTACAGAAGCATCGAAACAAATAAAGGTCTTAAAGGATAGGATTAAGGATCTTGGCAATATAAATCTGAATTCTATCCAGGAATATAAAGAAGTACAAGAGAGATTTGAGTTTTTGTCGGGTCAAAAAGAAGATTTAATGCAAGCTAAAGACTCCCTTCTAAAAGTAATAAAGGAAATGGAAGGTACGATGAAGACTCAATTTATCGAATGTTTTTACAAAATTAAAGAAAATTTTGATCATGTTTTCAAGAAGCTTTTTGGAGGAGGGCGTGCTGAACTAAAACTTGAAGATGATAATGACATTCTAAATACTGGAATTGAAATTATTGCTCAGCCGCCAGGAAAAAAGCTCCAGAATTTGTCTTTATTATCAGGTGGAGAAAAAGCACTAACCGCCATTGCATTACTATTTTCCATCCTTATGGTAAAACCTACACCGTTTTGTATCCTTGATGAGATTGAGGCGGCGCTGGATGAGGCAAATGTATACCGTTATGCTGGCTTCTTGAGGGAATTTGCAAATGATACCCAATTTATTGTAGTTACCCATAGAAAGGGAACGATGGAGTCAGTAGACGCCCTTTACGGAGTTACAATGCAAGAACAAGGGATATCTAAACTAGTTTCAGTAAAGCTCGCAGAAAAAGCAAGTTAAATATGGAGGGGTACTTATGTTTAAAAAATTAATTTCTAAATTTAAGAAGGAGAACCATGAAGACCAAGGGAATGCCCAAGATCAAGAGGGAGAAACCCTAGATGAAATGATTGAGCCAGAAGAAGTCGAGGAAGTCTATGATGAAAGCACTGAGTACTTTGAAGGGGATGAGGACTCATCTTTTGCTGCTGAGGAGTGGGATGACGAGGAGCCTGGGATACATACAGACGTTGATCAGGTTGAACCAGAAATCGAATCAGCACCTGAGGTAGAAAAGGTAGGTTTTTTCGCTAGATTAAAAGAGGGTCTTACAAAGACAAGACAGGGGATTACTGACAAGGTTGATCAAGTATTAAAATCCTATAAGAAAGTGGATGAAGATCTTTTTGAAGAGATTGAGGAGATTTTAATCACCGCCGATGTGGGTGTTAGTACGACCATGGCGATTATTGGTAAGCTCAGGAACCAGTCAAAAGAAAGAAAAATTACGGAAGCTGAGAACTTAAGAGGGTTATTAAAGGAAATTTTAGCTGATACTCTGGATTTGAGTAAATCTCATGAACTGAACATCCAACCCCTGCCAGCGATTATTCTAGTTGTGGGGGTCAATGGCGTAGGAAAGACAACTTCTATTGGAAAGATTGCCCATCGTATGAGAAGCCAAGGCAAAAAAGTACTTTTGGCTGCGGGAGATACCTTCCGAGCAGCAGCGATTGATCAACTAGAGATATGGGGAAATAGGGTAGGTGTAGATGTGATTAAGCATCAAGAAGGCTCAGACCCTGCGGCCGTTGTATTCGATGCAATTCAAGCTGCGAAGGCGAGAAAAATTGATGTACTTATTTGTGATACTGCAGGAAGATTGCACAATAAAACGAACCTAATGAATGAGCTTGGAAAGGTAAGAAAAGTGGTAGAGCGGGAGTATGGAGAAGCGTCTAAAGAAATTCTCTTGGTGCTTGATGCGACCACAGGACAAAATGCTATCCAACAGGCAAAAATCTTCAAAGAGGCCGTAGATGTAAGTGGAATTGTATTAACAAAACTTGATGGCACAGCCAAGGGTGGGGTTGTACTGGCTATTTCATCGGAATTAGATATACCTGTAAAACTTATTGGTGTAGGAGAAGGTATGAATGATTTGCAGGAGTTTAAACCAAGTGACTTCGTAAATGCTTTGTTTGGTGATGAGTAAGGTGAAAATTCTTTCTCTGCGCCCTTCTTTCAATAATAAAAAGTGTACTTTTTTATGCTATAAAAGGGGTTGACAAGTGAATCATTCTAGTATAGAATACATCTGTAAAGGTTACAACCTTTACAGATGTATCCTAAAGGAAGTGCTGAAATGTTTGATAAGATGCTCCAAATCAGTATGCTTTATGATTTTTACGGACAATTATTGACGGAGAAGCAACAGGAAATTATTCAGCTTTATTATAGCGATGATTTATCCTTAGGAGAAATATCTGAACAATTAGGGGTAAGCCGGCAAGCAGTCTACGACACCATCAAGCGAACTGAAAAAATCTTATTTGAATATGAGAAAAAGCTAGGGATTGTCAATCGGTTTACATCGAACAATAGGAACATTGAGGAAATATTAAGGATTGTTGAAGGTATAGAAAATAATTATAAAGTTGTGATAACAGAATCTAAGTTTATTTTAGAAGAAATTATAAAGATTAAACAGATAGCCAATGAGATCCTAGAGAAATAGTTCCTAGGGAGGTGACGAAAATGGTATTTGAAGGTTTAGCGGAAAAGTTGCAAGGCGCATTACAAAAGCTAAAAAGCAAAGGTAAGCTTACTGAAAATGACGTGAAAGAGGTCATGAGAGAGGTAAAGATGGCCTTGCTAGAAGCAGACGTTAACTTTAAGGTTGTAAAAGAATTTATCGATAAAGTTAAGGATCGTGCCGTAGGACAAGAGGTTATGGAAAGTCTTACACCAGGACAACAGGTGGTAAAGATTGTTCATGAAGAGCTGACGGCCCTAATGGGTACAACCAATAGCAAGATTACCTTTGCGTCAAGACCGCCTACCGTGATTATGTTGGTAGGTCTACAAGGAGCAGGGAAGACAACAACAGGTGGTAAGCTGGGTGCCTATTTAAAGAAACTTGGAAAAAGACCACTATTGGTGGCTGGTGATATATATAGGCCAGCAGCGATTAAACAGCTTCAAGTTGTCGGCGGACAGCTGGACATTCCTGTATTCTCCTTAGGAGATCAGGTAAGTCCTGTTCAAATTGCAAAAGAGAGTATCGAACATGCAGGAAAACATGGAAATGATGTTGTGATCATAGATACAGCTGGTCGCCTTCACATCGATGAAAACCTGATGGAAGAATTGGAAAATGTAAAGAAGACAGTTATGCCCCATGAGATTTTGCTTGTGGTTGATGCCATGACAGGCCAGGATGCGGTCAATGTTGCCGAAAACTTTAACAATAGACTAGGTATAGATGGCGTTATCTTAACAAAGATGGATGGCGATACTAGGGGTGGTGCTGCCTTATCTGTGAGGTCTGTTGCCCAAAAACCAATTAAATTCGTTGGTATGGGTGAGAAGTTAAGTGAAATTGAACCTTTTTACCCTGATCGAATGGCTTCAAGAATTTTAGGAATGGGTGATGTTCTTAGTCTTATTGAGAAAGCCCAGGCCAACTTTGATGAGAAAAAAGCAATAGAGTTAGAAAAGAAAATAAGATCTCAAGATTTTACCCTAGAGGACTTTCTTGATCAGCTACAACAGATGAAAAAGCTGGGGCCTTTGAGTCAACTTCTGGAGATGATACCTGGAGCCAATTCAAAACAGCTAAAAGATGTTGAGATTAATGATAAGGAAATAGTCCATATCGAAGCTATGATTAATTCCATGACTATAGTGGAGAGAAGGAATCCTTCCGTTATCAATGGGAGCCGGAGAAAAAGAATTGCTGCTGGAAGTGGTATGACGGTACAAAAGGTAAATAATCTTTTAAAGCAATTCGAGCAGACAAAGAAAATGATGAAACAGTTTTCAGATATGGAAAAGGGAATGAAAAAGGGCGGCAAAATGAAATTGCCATTCCTTGGAAAATAATTAACACATGACATTTAAAGGAGGTGAATTTAATGGCAGTAAAGATCAGATTGAAAAGAATGGGAGCTAAGAAGAAGCCTTTCTATAGACTTGTAGTTGCAGATTCTCGTTCACCAAGAGATGGAAGATTCATTGAAGAGGTTGGTTACTATAACCCAGTTGCTGAACCAGTTGATGTTAAAATTGATGATGAAAAAGCAATTAAGTGGTTATTGACTGGTGCACAACCTACTGATACAGTGAAAGACCTATTCAAAAAATACGGTGTTCTTGAGAAGTTTGAGCAGTCTAAGAAAGCGTAGGAATGCTTTCGGGGGGTATAATAAATGGGTGAGTTAGTAAAAGTAATTGCTAAAGCATTAGTAGATAACCCAAATGAAGTCTTCGTCACAGAAGTTGAAGGTACACAATCACTAATTATTGAACTAAAAGTTTCTCCTGAAGATATGGGGAAAGTAATTGGTAAACAAGGTAGAATTGCAAAAGCCATAAGGACAGTAGTTAAGGCTGCTGCTACCAAGGACAATAAAAGAGTAGTGGTTGAGATAATTCAATAATTTTTACAAGAGGATTAGGATCTCCTAATCCTCTTGTAGTATAAAAAACTGTATACTCCTATACTTTGTGGAAATACTGATATATATTGGTTTACATACGATGTTTCATACAAAGATGCGATTTTATAATTAGGCAGGTGAACGTAGTGGACAAGCTGTTAAAGATTGGACAGATTGTTAATACACAGGGAATAAAGGGAGAGGTTCGTGTATATCCCTTAACAGACTATAAAGAGCGTTTTGAAGAGTTAGAATGGGTCTTTATGGATACGGATACAGAAAAGAAATATTTTATTGAACACGTTAAATATAAAAGCAGCTTAGTCATATTAAAATTCAAAGGAATCGATGATATTAATATGGCAGAAAAATTTAGGAACTGCTACTTAACAATCAGCAAAAAAGATGCTAGAGAACTCGAAGAGGATACATATTTCATTGCAGATTTAATAGGTCTGAAGGTTTATTCTGATAAGGGTGAATTTATAGGAACAGTGAAGGATGTAATTCAAGCGGCAGGAAATGATACTTATGAGGTGGTACCTCCTAGCAATTCTGGTAAGAATATTTTAATACCTGCTGTAGCTGAGTTTATTAAAGAAGTGAATTTAGATGGGGGCACAATAATTGTTAAGGTAATTGAGGGTTTGATAGAATGAAGATTGATATTTTGACACTGTTTCCGGACATGTTTCGAGTGACACTAGGGGAAAGTATGATCGGTAGAGCCCAAGAAAAAGAGATTATAGATGTCCAAATTACAAATATTCGGGATCATGCCGAAAACAAACACAAGCAGGTGGATGACTATCCATATGGTGGTGGAGCAGGCATGGTCATGCAACCTCAACCAATATTCCGTGCATTGGAAGCCATAGCGGCAAGTGATTGTCGCGTGATTTATATGTCCCCTAAGGGAAAAACCTTTGATCAAAGGATGGCTATAGAATTATCCAGAGAAGAAAGACTGGTGTTCTTATGTGGTCACTATGAGGGTATTGATCAAAGAGTAATAGATCAATGGGTGACAGATGAGATTTCAATAGGAGACTATGTTCTTACGGGTGGAGAATTACCAGCTATGGTCGTAATTGATGCTGTCGCAAGAATGATTCCGGGGGTATTAGGGCAGAAGGAATCCTTTATGGATGAGTCTTTTTATGCAGGACTGTTAGAATATCCCCAGTATACAAGACCTAGTGAATTCCAAGGATTAACTGTTCCTAATGTTCTGTTATCTGGAAACCACAAAAAGATTGATGAGTGGCGCAAGGAACAGTCCTTAAGAATTACACGAAAGAACCGTCCAGACCTCTTTGAAAAATATATTAAAGAGTGTGAATTAGATAAGTTTCAAAAAAAGGTTATAGATATGCTAGAAAATGACAATACTTCAAAATAGTTATTGTCTTGAAATATTGTCTGTGTTATAATTGTTTAGTGTTAATACGGGCGGTCCTCTGTTAATATTGATCATGAACGTCTAGGAAGGGAGGAGGGACAACTATGAATATCATTAGTATACTTGAGCAAGAACAATTAAAATCTGATATGCCAGTTTTTAATATTGGTGATACAGTAAAGGTTCACTTAAAAGTAAAAGAGGGTACAAGAGAAAGAATTCAGACTTTTGAGGGTATCGTTCTTAAGAGACAAAATGGCGGTATAAGAGAAACTTTCACTGTAAGAAGAATTTCTTATGGTGTTGGTGTGGAAAGAACTTTGCCAGTACATTCACCTAAGATTGAAAAAATCGAAGTGATTAGAAGAGGTAAGGTTAGAAGAGCGAAGCTTAACTACCTTCGTGAGAGAACAGGTAAAGCTGCAAAAGTTAAAGAGAAGAGATTTTAATTTCAAGGGGACTGGTTACAGTCCCTTTGTCAATGTTTAAAGAACTATGGCGATATAGATTCTTGAGGTGAGACTGTGGACAATCCTAATAAGGAAATTAGAGAGTGGCTAGAAACATTACTCATGACAATTCTATTGGCTGTTCTTATTAAGATGTTTGTTTTTGACTTTATTCAAGTAGATGGTAATTCCATGTTGCCAACATTAAATCACCAAGATCGGTTGTTAACAGGTAAATTTGAGTATCTTGTTCAAAAGCCAACAAAGGGAGAAATTGTAGTATTTAAGTGTCCAAATGATAAGAGATACTTTTTTATTAAGAGAGTGATAGCTACGGAAAATGATACCATTGAAATAAAGAATGGACAGGTAATTGTAAATGAAGAGGTTTGTAATGAGCCTTATATCCTAGAGAAGACAATGAATGACTTTAGCAAAAGACTTGTTCCAAAAGATACCATATTTGTTCTTGGCGATAATAGGAATAATAGTAAAGACAGTAGACATGAAGATATTGGTGCTATTTCTTTAAAGCTCGTCAAGGGAAAGGCAATGATGAGAGTGTGGCCTTCGAACAATTTTGGTAAAATTAAGAAAAATGTGTGGTGATAAATATGTACATAAATTGGTATCCAGGGCATATGAAAAAAACAAAGGAATTGATTAAGGCGAATTTAAAGCTTGTGGATGTGGTGATTGAACTATTGGATGCGAGGATTCCCGTGAGTAGTAGGAATCCACAAATCGATGAAGTGGTAGAAGGTAAGCCAAGGGTCATTGTAATGAATAAAAGTGATCTATCGGATACTAAATCAACAAATCAGTGGATTCGTTATTTTAAAGAGCAAGGGATTGAAGCAATTCCAGTGAATTCTCTAAATGGTGAAGGCTTTGATAAGTTGGTTGAAGGTGTGCAAGCTGCTGCAAAGGAAAAAATTGATAGACTTGCAGACAAAGGAATGAGACGACGTCCTGTCCGTGCGATGATCGTAGGCATACCTAACGTAGGGAAATCCTCTATTATCAATAGGTTAGCCGGGCGGAAGAGTGCCAAAACTGGTGATCGTCCTGGTGTAACGAAGGGAAAACAATGGGTAAGACTCAAAGGGGATATAGAACTTCTAGACACACCAGGGATTTTGTGGCCTAAGTTTGAGGACCAAGAAGTAGGTTTCAAACTAGCATTTACTGGGGCTATAAAAGATGAAGTGCTAGATATTGACACCGTTGCGTTAAGACTGATAGAATACTTAGCCAATAACTATCCCGAGATGGTAAAGGACCGATACAAATTAGATAATCTAGATGAAGAGGCATTAACGAACTTAGATAACATAGCTATCAAGAGGGGTTGTATATTCTCAGGAAGTAGAATTGATTACAGCAGAGTTTCTAATATCATTCTTGATGAGTTTAGAAGCGGAAAAATAGGACACATCACCTTAGAAAAACCAGAAGACTTTAAAGACACTAGCATAGAATAGTGTCTTTTTTTATGTTGAAAATAATAAATAAGCTATGATGCTAAAAAGCAAGGATATTCTCAATATGGTATAATAGAGTATATTTTTAATGGAGAGTAGGTTGAAATATGGATTTTGACGGAAAGAGTGCTAAAGAGATTGAGAAAGAGATAAAAATGATGGATATAAAGGAAGGTGCTAAGCTAATTCCTCATTTGTTAAAGGCCGATAGGAGCAGCATTCGAAAACTTGGAGAAGCCTTATTAAAGAAGCTAGACAAACACATCAAAGAAAAAGAACGAGTTAAAAAATTATGGGATTATGAAAATATAATATTTAAGCGAGGTATCGAATTGATTGCAGGGATCGATGAAGTAGGCAGAGGCCCTCTTGCAGGTCCTGTTGTAGCTGCAGCAGTGATTCTAAAGAAAGATGTATTCATAGAGGGAATTGATGACTCTAAGAAGTTATCAGAGGCAAAGCGTGATATGTTATTTGACATCATTCAAGCCAACGCTATATCCATTGGTATTGGTATTGTCGATAATCATATAATCGATGAAATAAATATATATAATGCCACAAAACTTGCCATGGGCTACGCCATAGAAAACCTAAATATACGTCCAGAGTTTTTGTTAATAGATGCCGTTACGTTGACCGATATACATATTAATCAGCAAGCATTGATAAAAGGAGATAGTAAAAGCATATCGATTGCGGCGGCTTCTATAATCGCAAAAGTGACCAGGGATCGAATGGTTAGAGATTATGATGTCTTATATCCCCAGTATGGATTTGCTAAACATAAAGGGTATGGTACCAAAGAACATTATGAAGGTATAGAGAAATATGGCATTACAAATATTCATAGAAAAACCTTTCTAAAAAAGATTGTGGGTGAATATGTAGATGAGAATAACAGTTTCGAATGACCAATTAAAGCATGTACAGCAAGAACAAGGGGAATTGAGGGCGACGGGGATTCATCGCGGAGAAATTGGGAGTTTTCAGGAAGGTCAGATCATAAAGGCGAAAATAAAAAGCATTTTGAATGAGATCATTCTGTTAGAGCTAGGAAATGGAAAAACGATCGAGGCAAAGCACAACAACACTTTAGCACATGGTTTAGAAAAGGGAGGCGTGTATCAGTTTGTTGTGAAGTCTGGGGAAGATGGACAAATTTTAATAAAGCCCCTGCTGCAAGAAGGTATGGATGTACAACAAGATGATCAAGGTATTGTAAAATTTCTAGCGAAAGCAGGAATAGCCCCTGAGAAGGATAAAATTCAATTGGTAAAGCTATTGCTAGACGCCGAGATGCCTGTAAATGAGAAACTGATTACAGAAGTAGCCAAAACAAGACTTCAGTTTGATAGAATTGATGAGCTGCTAAGAGAAGCACAAAATATTGGAAAGAGTCAGTTTTTAGAAAAGGATTTGGGACAAGTGCTTAAGGCGTTGATGAAGAATCAGGAACTCCAGGGACGAGATCGAGAGCAATCGATTCAAATAGATAGTAAGGATAATCTTAAAAATGCATTTTTAGGTACAATAGAACCTGTTTCAAATGGGGGTAAAATAGAAAACGATACACAAGGGAATTTGCTATCTAAAATGGCCAAGACTATGGGCGTTGGGTTAGAAGAAAACATAGATCGAATAAATATTAAAGAGATGGATTTTGATAAAATCATTTTTCTGCTTAAAAATGGATTGAAGATAAACTTAAAGAATGCGACGGCCCTTAATGATATAATATTAAGACAGTTCCCTTTGGCTAAACAGTTTGAAGAAATCGTTGAGAATTTGTCAAAAGATCAAAAAACGATGACCCTGGGCAAGAGCCTCAGTGAAACGTTATCAAAAATGCAGGATGCTTTGATGAATGGCAAATCGGAATTTACTGAAGCCTTGAAGGATCTGTACACCAAGGCGGAAATGGTAAAATTGAAACTGATGTCATTTGAGTCGGAACAGAATAAAGATATTGTAAAACAGCTAGAAAACTTTAAAAATAGCATTGATTTTTTAGGAAAAATTAATCCATTACAAACCTTTTTACAAGTACCACTTGAAATGGGGAATGGCCATCGAAATCTTGATCTATTTGTCATTCAAGAACGGGGAAAAAGCAAGAAAATTAATCCTCAGGATGTCAAAATACTGGTATCATTAGATACAAGGAATATGGAATTTGTTCAAGCCTTGATAGAAATCAAGGAGAAAAGTATTACCTGTAATTTTAGAACTGTGAATGAACATGCCCAACAATTGATTCAAACACACCAGAAAAAGTTAGAACAAGGATTAGAAAAGTATGGATTTACGAGTATATATTTTCATTATGCTATAACCCAAAGCGAGATGCATTTGATGAATAGCCTGAGAAGAGAGAAAACTAAAAATCATCATTCAATTGATTTAAAGGTGTGATAATATGAAGGAAAAGAAAGAAATTGTTGCTGCAATAAAATATGAATCTGATAAGAATAACGCCCCTCAGCTCGTGGCAAAGGGAGAAGGCGAAATAGCCCGTAAAATCATGGATATAGCTAAAGAACTTGATATTCCTACTTACCAGGATGAAAAACTTGCAAAGCAGCTTCATCATCTAGCTTTGGGTGAAGAGATACCACCAGAATTATATCAAGTGGTTGCCGAGGTATTGGCTTTCATCGTTGATTTAGATATGAAAGAGGAAGGATAATATGAAAGGCCATAATAGGGAAATAGGCATAGAAGGGGAGAATATCGCCATAAGGTATTTAGTACGTCAAGGATATCAGATAATAGAAAAAAACTATCGCTCAAAGTTTGGGGAGATAGATATCGTGGTTAAGGATAAAAATACGATTGTATTTGTTGAAGTAAAAACCAGATCAAACCTAGCCTATGGAAGGCCTGTTGAGGCTATAAACTACAAGAAAATAAACCACTTGCGCCATACCGCCCAACAGTATATTCAATGGAAGGGTTTAAATGATTGTGGATGTCGATTTGATGCTATTGAAGTACTGCTAGGATCCCTTTATACTAAACCTAAGGTTAACCATATCCAGAATATTATTGGATAGAGGAATAAATATCATTTTAAGTTGCATGTTGTTGAAAGGATGAAGATATGGAAAAGGAAACTATTTTAGAAGAAATAGACGAGAGAGCGATCACCATCAGAAGAAAAAGGAAAGATAAGAGCATTTGGAAGAACGTAGTGATCTTTACTATGTGTGTCATTTTATGGAGCACGATTGTGTATTATGGTTATACATACGCGAAAAGCTACGTGGATACTTCGATCAGAAATGTACAGCAGGAAAATGCCATAAATATTCAGGAGCTTGGGGAGCACATTGATCAAGTTAAACAAGAAATCAGTAGTTTAAGGGAAAACATCAAAAACACAGACTCTACAATCTCTAGTTCTACAGTTGTACAGGAAAGGATTGATGAAAAGTTAGAAAACTTAGATTTGCAGCTTAAGAATCTGGAGAAAAGTTTAAAAATTCTTAAGGAGGCACCAAATGGGCAAAATTAATATATTCTTGCTCTTCTTGGCTGCACCTTTTTTAGCTCTTTTCCTTGTAAGTACAGACTTTCAGAAGAGTAGTAGACAGTTGGAATTTCCTATGGAAGCCCTTGGTGAACGCATGTATGATTTGTATAGTGAAGTAGAGCAGTTAAAGAATAAGATTGAAGATTTAGGTATGCTTCTAGAACAACAGGTGGATGTTTTCAATGATCAGCATGATCAGATCACACATCTCTCTGAATCTAGTTCATCACAGAAAGAACTATCCGATGACATATATGAGAAAAAAATATTAGATATGCTTGGATCTACCGTAGAAAAATACAGATCAGATAAGGTGGAAATAAAAATATTTCCATTGTCTGAGCTTGGTTATAGAGGATACATTGCAAAGGTAAAGCTGTTTGATCCAAATGCGTTCAAGGTCGTGTTGGGCAAAGATTCATTGGGGAAATTAGAAAATACTTCAGATGCAGCCAAACGTAAAGATGCTATCCTTGCCATCAATGGGGGTGGATTTTATACAGAGAAGAGAAGCGGATCCACCTATGCCCAGTTAATTGGAAATACACTCATCGATGGACAGTTAGTTGAACCCTTTAATGGATACCCAGGTGACCTATTCTTTGCTGGAATCAATAAGAAGGGACAGGTTATAGGGGCCATACCTAAAACAGAATCTGAGCTTATGGAATTACAGCCCTATCAGGGGACTAGTTTTATTCCCGTTTTGCTAAGTGATGGAAAGAAAGTTGAAATTCCAGAAAAGTGGAAAAAAACAAACCAGCCTAGAACTATTATCGGGAAGTATGCCAATGATGATTTGATTATGATTGTTATTGATGGCAGACAAGGGAATTGGAGTGCGGGAGTGACTCTAGAACTCCTACAGGATAAACTCCTAACCTTAGGGGTAAAGGAAGCCTACAATCTAGATGGAGGGGGATCAAGCACCATGTACTATGGTGGTAGAGTACTAAATCGACCCTCTGATGGAAAGGAACGACCCGTTGCAAACCATATTATCATATTGCCTTAATTATAAAGGTGAGGAAAACTGATTTAGATCTGGAAATAACCTGAATCTCCCAGAGAAGTCGATAATAATTGTTTATACAAAATATGCAAATGTAGGCAAGGAGAAAAAATGAAAACAATGTGGAAGGTATTGTTGCATCTAACAGGTGGAATATATGTACCCGAAGAACTTAAGGATATGTCTGTGAAGATCATGCATATCAGTGATACGCCCTCCATGATCTATCGGGATATCATTCGGCTGGTAAAAACAGTGAGGCCCAATGTACTTATTCATACCGGGGATATCGCAGATGAGGTAAAGCTGGAGATGCTTCCCTATCATGTGCAAAAGTATAAGGCGAGAGCCAATCATTTGTTAAAAGCAGTCAGTCCGTATATTAAGGATAGAATGATTGTTACCTTAGGTAATCACGATTGTAAGGAAGCATTGCTTCCATTGCCGAAACTAGAGGTTTATGAGGGGAGTCATGCGTTAGATATCTGTGGAATAAAGGTCAGTGTATCCCATTATTATGACCAGCTTTATGAAGGAAGTGAATACTATATGTATGGTCACTGCAGAGTGAAAACAGGGGATCAAAGTTATTTAGATGGTATTGATCGCATAAACATAATCAAGGTGGAGAGCAAGGAAGTGATCAAGCTTCTTTATCCAACGGGGACCGATGACTATAGGTTTAGAAGAAGTAAGATGGGAATATAGAGGAGGGGCATATGATTTCTATTTTCAGAGATGGACCTAAGTTAATTGTTTTAAATAGTTTTTATATAGATAAACTTGTAGAGATGTTTTCAAAGGAATTGAAGGGTATCCAATTGGATTTTAATGAAGCCTTTGAAGCTGCAGAAGAAGACCATTCAATTTTATTTCTGACAGGGCCCGGGAAAAAGAAGATTCAGTTGGTAGATGTGAAAGCAATTATCGTAGTGCCAATTCCGGCTGATGAATTTTTTTCTTGGCTGATTAATGAGAAGGCCACTTATTTAATTGAGGATTCCCATATATCCCCTGGGTTACTGATTATGAGAACCGTGGGAGATCATAATCGAATTATTGAGAGTATCTGTGAGACTTACAATGGCAGTAGCCTCTCCTTCGAAGAGTGCTTAAATCATGGGATGGCGAATCAAACAATTATTAGCTTTACAAACTATCCTGTGAATAGAAAGTTGAGTTTAAAAGATATACATACGAAGCATGTGCTGATTGATATGGATGTATACAAACTACAAAGAAAAATGAGAAATCAGGTGCTGCATTTTTTAAATGAGGGACTTCATGATAAGAATTGGTATGACCTACAGATTCGTATCTTTGATAGATATAGTCAATATATGCTTCATTATGAGCGGTTGTCATTGATATTAGATGCATTAGATGTCGGATTGATCTTGGGTGAATCATGGGGGAAAGATTACCCAAGGTTTCTGATGTCGGTAATGGTGTATCAGGTAAGATTATTCACCATCTTAGATCCCCTTGAGATTAAAAAGATTCTGATAGGGCTAGAACATTTGGATGATGGATCGAGGATTATCGATTTAGATTTGATATATCGAGAGAATAAGATAGAATGGCCCCGCGCTAAAGGGGAAAATCAACAGGCAAAAAGTAGAAACATGTTGGGAAAAATATATCGAAAAGAACTTCTTAATAACCTAAGTGAGGAAGAAAAAAATCGGTTAAGTATATTAGAAGAAAAGGTGATAGAATCTAGATATTAGGATAACATTTTAAATGGATGTGTAGTGATGATTAAACGACGCAAGGAGATGGCTTAGAGACATGAAAACAGAAGTAAATCAATATAGTACACGGGCTCAGGCAATTATTTATTTGGTCGCTGCTTCTTTTCTATGGAGTCTAGGAGGATTCTTCATTAAATGGGTACAGTGGAATCCTGTGGCAATCGCAGGCACGCGAAGTGCCATTTCAGCAATGCTTATATGGGGAGTGCTTGGGAAACCCAAGTTTACATGGTCTAAGGAACAAATCCTCTGTGCAGTGTTTTATGCTGGAACAGTCATTTCATTTGTTGTTGCAAATAAGCTGACGACAGCTGCAAATGCCATACTCCTACAGTATACAGCACCAATTTATGTAGCAGTCTTTGGATTCATCATTCTAAAAGAGAAAACTACGAAGCTTGACTGGTCCATTATCGGGATGATTGTAGCTGGGATGGTCTTATTCTTTATGGACGACATAGAAGTGAAAAGTATTCTCGGAAACATAATTGCTATTATCAGTGGGATAACATTTGCTGCTGTGGTACTACTTATGCGAAAGCAAAAAAATGAATCACCTTTAGAATCGATTTTATTAGGAAATATATTGACCGCAATTATCGGTGTACCCTTTATGTTCCAGTCTGTACCTTCATCGTCCAGTTGGATTGGATTGATTCTCTTAGGAACCATTCAATTAGGGTTACCCTATATCCTGTATGCTAAAGCAATAAAATCAGTTACAGCCCTAGAGGCTGTACTGATTCCTGTTATTGAACCAATCGTGAATCCTATCTGGGTATTCTTGCTGCTAGGGGAAGTACCAGGCAGATGGTCAATCCTTGGTGGGATCATAGTTCTTATTGCTGTTACCCTAAGATGTATGATTGGTATAATCAAGCCTCCCATTGTAGAACAATTAATGGATTCTGAACAAAGCTTCTAGGGTATATGAAGTGGATTTGATATGATGAATAGGGTCTCCCCCATAGGCGTCAACCTAACCCATAATCTTCATATATTGAATTGTATTACCATTGGAAAAGCATAAAAAAAACATGAGACACTCTAAATAAAAAGGTGAGGTCCCATGAAAAATCGCAATGTTAGTATATCAGTAATTATGGGTTTAATCAAGATGTTGAACACTTGTCAAATACAGGTGTTAGCGGAAAAAGTAGGGTTTAGCAA
>CALECF010000057.1 GCA_937948705.1 uncultured Anaerosolibacter sp.
AGGGTCAGCAAAAGGCTCTGGTTCACTGAGCTTTCGGCTACCCTGTTTTCCATATCTAGAATTGTCTTTTATCATGAAAATCCCCTCCACTTCTCTTCAACTTATTGATATTAGGTTCATCCGAATTCCATGTTACTATATTGTACTTTTTTTTATCGCTTTTCATCACCTTTTATTTTAAATTCTTCATAAAATTAGATCATAAAGTGTCATAATTTCTAGCAATAAACGATAAACATGTATTGGGACAAAGTCTTTCAAAAGGAGGCGGGCAAATGACAAAGAATAATGAAAAACAATATATCCATTATGGTTCTTCGGGATTTGTATACCACTTTTTTTTAGTTGGAATGAATCTATATGTGCGGGTGTTGAAAGAAAGTATCGAGTATAATTCTATGAAGCTAGAAGAAAAGGTCTTGGAGTTCTCCATGGCAATAGATCATGCCGGAAAGTTTCATGTAGCTTCAATTTTAGAAAACGGGCACCTGAAATATGGAATCTATTTAAATGAGTCCTGGGAATCTAGAAGTTTGATGACCTTTGACAGAAATCATAATCGATTGAAGAATATCACCTTATTTGTTTTCGAAGAGAAAATCCATATACTAATGGCACAGGCTTACGCAGAGAGCAATGAGCTTTGGACCCTTAAGCACTATTATTGGAACAAGCAAAGTTGGGAAAATCAAAAGATATGCGAAATTCTTACAAGTCCATACGATGTACCTTTTTATGCAGACATTGATGGTCAGAATACGATACATCTTGTATATAAATCTCGAGTCGGTAAATTTCACCAGATTTATTACGGAAAATTTCTCTTACCCTATGGATCATGGAGTATGCCTGTAAAAATTAGTGAGGAACCCTTTGATCATACAAATCCTTTTATATTATGTGATGAAAAAAATATCTTGCATATCGCATGGTCAACCCTAGCAAATGGACATTATCAAATAAATTATTTTGAATCAAAATATCCATTATCTTATAAAAATAATATGCGGAAGGAAATAAAAACCATCTCTAAAAAAGGTACCGATTGTACCTATCCGTATCTTATGCAGTTAGATCAGTACCTTATTATTCTATGGAAGGAAGGAAACCATTTTTTTATACAGACAAAAGTGGAAAATCAGGAGCATTGGACAGAACCCCAGCGTTTTACGCCTTCTTCCGAAAAGAGCCTTATGAAAATAAGTATCCTAGGTGCTACTTACAAAGGAAGTGCACCTATAAGGATTCCTACTGCTTTTGGCTATATGGATGATGAAACGACTATATTAGGTGTCGATCCTTTAGTTCCTCACATGTCACAGGAGAAGATTGTCAAAAGTATAGAGGATATTGACAACTGCATACCCACAGAAGTAGTAGAATATGCAGATCCACCTTTTCCCATGGACGACCACGAATATGTGGAGCCCAATGATGTGTGCGATGTACCTCCTTTATTATTGGAAAAGCTTGAAGAAATAGCTTTAGAGAACCTACTGCTCCGAAGAGATCTTCAACTTTTTATAGAAGCCCATCAAGCATCACAGACGAGAATATGCACCCAGCTTGAAATCATACAAAAACAAATTGAGGATATGGGTTCAAGCAAAAAAGGATTTTTCCAGAAACTACAGAGTTTTTTACAAAAAAATAATCACTCATAAAGATGAGAGATCATTTTTTACGCAATACTTCTAGACGTTCCTTAATACTCTTTTCACTGCCATTTTCTGAAGGGTTATAGTAATTTCTTTTTTCCCGGTATAAATTATCCGGTAAATATTGTTGCTTTACATAGCCGCCAAAATCATGGGGATACAGATAGTTGGTACCAAACCCTCTTTTCTTTGCGCCACCATAATGGGCATCCATGATGTGGGCTGGAGGTGGATCAATGCTCCGTGATCGGATATCCTCTGATGCTTTTTCAATAGCTACGATACTGCTGTTAGATTTTGGTGAACAAGCTAACAGCAGAACAGCCTCTGCGAGGATAATCCTTGCCTCTGGAAATCCAACCATTTGGGCTGCCTGGATACAAGAAAGAACAATAGAGATGGCATTGGGTGAAGCTAATCCAATGTCTTCACTAGCCATCACCAGTAACCTTCTTCCAATGGTTAGAATATCCGCACCTCCTTCAATTAACTGAGCTAAATATAGAATCGATGCATCCGGGTCACTGCCTCTAATACTTTTTTGTAGTGCAGATAGATAATTATATTTGTCCTCTTCTCGATCATAATAATTCATTCGCTGCTGCATTGCTTCCATAATCATTTCTCTTTCAATCTTCACATCTTTTCCTAAGGATTTTACGATAAATTCTAAAGTGTTTAAAGCAATTCTTCCATCTCCATTACATAAGGTTGCAATCAGATTTATATCCTCTTGTGAAATGGTAACCTGATCATTTCCTAGTCCATTTTCATCGACAATGGC
Organism: uncultured Anaerosolibacter sp.; assembly: GCA_937948705.1. Next base: position 2,443 of record CALECF010000057.1, read on the forward strand.
ACGGGTTAGTACTTTACTTAATTCCTCAACAGCTAGGGCTTTAAGTTCATATACCGCACGAACACGACTTAGCACTGCGGGATTCATTGCAAAATATGGATTTTCAGTTGTACTGCCAATAAATCTTATGGTTCCTTCTTCAAGAGCCTTTAATAGTGCATCCTGCTGACTTTTATTCCAACGATGGCATTCATCCACATAAACATACGTAGGTTTATACCCAAGGGTGTATTTTGTCTTTTTTGCATAATCGATAATCTCTTTTAGATCCTTTGTACCTGTGGTAGTAGCATTTAGTTCATAAAAATTTGCATCTAGCTCCCCTACGATTATCCTTGCCAGCGTGGTTTTCCCTGTACCCGGCGGGCCAAAAAATATGGCGGAATCAAAGGTCTTGTTTTTAATAGATTGATATAACAGAGATTTTTTATGTAGGATATGAGTCTGTCCAATAAAGTTATCTAGGTTGTTGGGTCTCATTCTAACTGATAAGGGTTCCATAATCTTATTCCTTTCATTAACATTATGTTTTATGTTATTTACTAACCTGTAATTAATCCCTTTCTTTTCTATTATATAATAGTTGAGACCTTAATGGAAAAACAATAAAAAATTATAAGAGGATGTGTTCTATTCACACATCCTCTTATAGCTCTTTTAACAGTCTATTCCAGGTCCGGAAATGATATCATCTAACTGTGGTGGGAAAAATGCAGGTGGTAATTGTGCATTAAATACTTCGCAAGGCTCTCCCAGTGGCTCACAAGGTGCAGGTGGTGGACAGAATCCAAATGCAGGTATTACTAATTGTACAATCAGCTCACACTTCACAACATTATACACGCCAATTGTGAA
>CALECF010000058.1 GCA_937948705.1 uncultured Anaerosolibacter sp.
TATAGGAACTTTTGATTGGTACTCATTAAAAAGCTTATATAAAATGCCTAAGAGTGACGCTTTTGTTATGGTTGTAACGGTGGTTACAGTGGTCTTTACCCATAACCTAGCACAGGGGGTACTAGCAGGGGTAGTATTTAGTGGACTTTTTTTCGCATCGAAAATATCCAAGATTCACACTACAAGTTTCAAACTTGGAGAGAAGAAAAAAGTCTACAAGGTTTCTGGCCAAGTGTTTTTTGCATCTGTTACAGACTTTGTAAAGTTTTTTGATTTTAAAGAAGATATCAATGAAGTAGACATAGATTTTACTGATTCTAAACTATGGGACGATTCAGCTGTAGGAGCTGTAGATAAGGTAGTCATTAAATTTAATGAAAATGGAATAAAAACAAATCTCATTGGGCTAAATGAGTCCAGCACACGCCTACTTGAAAAGCTTGCTATTTACAATAAGCCAGAAGCAATATTAAGAAATAGTGGTCATTAGAAATTAAATATTTTTAGAAAAGAGAGTGATTGTATGTTTCAGAAAATCTTATTGGCATCTGACGGCTCAAAGCATGCATTAAATGCAACAGAAAAAACTATTCTGTTTATTGAGAATAAGCAAAATGCTTTTATTGAAATTGTCTATGTGGTAGATGAAAATACATCTAAATCCGATGTCTTAAACTATCACCTAGATTCTCTCGGCATCGCTGCTCACCGCAAAGAAATTTTATCCTTAACTGAAAAAAAAATTAAGGATGCTAATATTCCCTACAAAATAACTATCTTGCATGGAGATCCAGGTACGTGCATTGTAGATTTTGCAAATAAAAATAACTTTGATATTGTGATAATGGGAAATACTACGCGGAGTTGTATAAAAGAAATTGTTCATGAAAGTGTGAGTCACAAAGTAGCTAAAGCTGTGAAGTGTGCAATACTGCTTGTAAGGTAGAGATATATTACTTTTCTCTATGATATGAAAGTGAAATTTAAAAAAAATTATCCCTTCGACTTTATTCGTAGGGATAATTTTTTTTTCAATATTTTCGGACAATCTATGAGATATTTATTGTTACAGTTGTACATTTGGGGTTATTTAAAGTAAAAACTTGTGGGAAAGATTTTATATTTCAATAATAATAGGTAAGATCATTGGCTTTCTCTTTGTCTTCCCATAGAGGTGCTCGCCTAATAATTTCTTTACATTGTTCTTAATCGTACTCCAGTCTTTTCCTTGGCATTCTGAGAGGGCACTTTTTACGATAATTTTCATCTCTGCCATTAGTTCCTCAGAGTCCCTGACATAAATAAATCCTCTAGAAATGATATCAGGATTAGTAATGAATGCGCCTGTTTCCTTGTCTATGGTGATCATAATAATAACCATTCCATCTTGAGATAAGTGTTTACGATCCCTCAAAACAATATTTCCCACATCTCCAACACCAAGGCCATCTACAAAAACCTTACCTGAAGGTACTTTGCCAGCGATTTTAGCATTTGAAGTATCTAATTCTAGAACATTACCTATGTCCATGATAAAAATTTCTTCTGGGGACATCCCTAATTCTTCTGCAAGAAGGGCATGATGGTGAAGATGTTTATATTCCCCATGAACTGGCATAAAAAACTTTGGTTGAACAAGACGATGGATTAATTTTAACTCCTCCTGACAGGCATGCCCTGACACATGAATATCTTCAAGGGATTCATAGATTACATTTGCACCCTTTTGAAAAAGCATATTAATATTGTTAGATACCATTTTTTCATTTCCAGGGATAGGGGTTGCTGAAATAACAACTAAATCCCCTGGAACAATTTCTACCTGTCTGTGGGTTGATGCTGCCATTCTTGACAATGCAGCCATGGGCTCCCCTTGACTTCCCGTGGTAATAATCATTAATCTGTCTGCTGGATATCTATTGATATCTTTAATGTCAATAAATGTGTCTTCTGGCGCATTTAGATATCCCAATTCAAGAGCTACTTTGACTACATTAATCATACTTCTACCAGAAAGGGCTACTTTACGGTTCGTGTTAATCGCCACATTGATTATTTGTTGGACACGGTGAATATTAGATGCAAAGGTAGCAACGATAGCTCGTCCTGGGACATTGGCGAATATTCTTTCAAAGCTCTCACCCACAGTTCGTTCAGACATTGTATAACCTTCACGCTCAGCATTGGTACTATCAGCCATAAGAAGCAAGACTCCCTTTTTTCCCAACGCCGCAAAATGCGCAAGATCTATGGGACTACCTTCTATGGGTGTGTAATCTACTTTAAAATCTGAAGTATGCACGACTACACCAACAGGGGTATGTATCGCCAGGGCAGCCGCATCGGCTATACTATGGGAAGAGCGAATAAACTCCACTTGAAATACACCTAAGTCAATTGTCTCGCCATGTTGAACAGTTTGTAGATCCGTATCAGCAAGCATGCGGTGCTCTTCTAGTTTGTTTTTAAGTAAACCAAGGGTAAGTTTTGTCCCAAAAACAGGCACATTAATATCTCTTAATACATAAGGCAAAGCTCCAATGTGGTCTTCGTGGCCGTGGGTTAGGACAATACCCTTAATTTTATCTTGTTTATTCTTTAAGTAGGTAATATCAGGGAGAACCAAATCTATCCCCAGCATTTCATCTTCCGGAAAGGCAATACCACAATCTACAATGACAATATCTTCATCGTATTCAAAGACTGTAATATTTTTTCCTATTTCCCCTAGTCCGCCAAGAGGAATGACTCTTAGCTTGCTTTTATTTTTAGTCATAATAACCTCCATAATAATGTATTTTTACACATGATCAATATGTAATCTGTCACAGATTGAAATGTTTCAGATATTATTTATTTTTCAAGCCCCTCTATTTTGCATATTCAGGTTTTTTATCCAGCCTGTGGATAGACTCAATAAACCTAATTGTACCTGTTTCTCCTCTCATGATAACAGAATGGGTTTTTGCCTTATTTCCTTCATGATAGGTCACGCCCTTTAGTAAATCTCCATCTGATATTCCTGTGGCGGCGAAGAATACTTCATTTCCTATTACCAGGTCATCTAAGGTGAATAGTTTGTTAAAGTCTACACCCATTCTGCTACATCTTTCTTTTTCTGCTTCATCAGAAGGAATTAATCTGCCTTGAAAATCTCCACCTAAACATTTAATAGCTACCGCTGTTATAACTCCTTCAGGTGCTCCACCAATTCCAAATAATATGTCCGTACCTGTATGCTCAAAACAAGTAGCTAAAGCTGCCCCCACATCTCCATCACTAAAGAGCTTTATTCGAGCCCCAGCTGCCCTGCATTCTTTTATAATTTCTGCGTGTCTTTCTCGATCTAGCATTGTAACAGTGAGATCGGTAATATCTTTATTTAAGGCTTTAGCAACATTCATAAGATTAACCCTTACAGGTGCATCTAAATTGATAACTCCTTTTGCTCTTGGGCCTACAGCAATCTTATCCATATACATATCTGGCGCATTAAGGAGATGCCCTTGTGGTGCTATGGCCACAACTGCAATGGCATTTGGAAGGCCTTTCGCCACTGCTGTTGTCCCCTCAACGGGATCAACTGCAATATCTACTTTTATAGATCCAATAAGATCTCTCCCAATCTTTTCTCCGATATATAACATAGGAGCTTCGTCTAATTCACCTTCACCAATAACTACGGTACCATCGATATCTAATGTATCAAACATACTCCTCATACCATCAACTGCTAATTGATCGGCCATGTTCTTGTCACCACGACCTAACAGCTTTGCAGCACCTAAGGCAGCTGCCTCCGTAACTCTTACTAAATTTAACGCTAAATTTCTATCCATTAAAAAGTCCTCCAGTATTTCATATATTTAATCTTTGAATCTATATCTGCGATGGCAAATAGAATCAACAGCATTATATTATATCATATCAATCGAAATATTTTGTCAACAGTTTAGATAGCAATCCTATATATATAAAGTAAGACATTAGAATACCTATATGGTATAAAAAAGATGCCAGTCCCAAGTACATTTGCTACTGTAATAAGGTAACAGAGCAACAAATAATGGATGCAGTCTTAAATGATGCGTTTTATCATAATTTAAAATCGACATTTTTAAAATAAACTTATTATTAAAGATAGTATGGCACTTTGTGAAGAAAAGATAACCTCTTAGTATAGAAATATCCAGTAAAAACTATTCTTAAAGATGAATACCTACTTAATTGAACAAGGGAATTAGAATAAGCCCGATCTGAGCTTATTCTAATTCCCTTGGGTGCCTTCTTAGATATTCTTTAAAACATATATATCTTTCATTAGTAACTTTTAGCTTTTCAATAAGGCTATTGAGTAGGTTATAGGCATCGTCTAAATCATGTTCTAAATGAATTGCTCCATCTGCATCGTTTTTTTTCAGCCATGCATTTTTTATGGCTAATATTTTTTCCCGGACAATGGTAACCTCCTTGGATGCACTGGAAAGTTCCTGCCGGAGATAATCGTCAGTGGTATCTATCCCAAGATTTGTTGTCATATGATGAATAGTCGGATAATGCTCTTTATAAACCTGTTCATCTAGCACTTTAAACCCTCCTAATTTCGCTGTATCATGTGATATCCTGTGAATCTGTTTCGTAAGGCATCTTAGATATTTAAAGCAATACTCTCTAATTCTAACATCAGTTTGTTGATGTATTTACGAGAGAATCTATTATTAAGGAGTCATAGAACTGATATTTGAAATCTTCAAATTTTTTAGCAGTATACATGGCTTGATCTGCTCTATCGATGAGTGCCTCCATGGTATGTCCATCCGTGGGATATAAGCTAATCCCGATACTAGACATGACAGAAATCATTTTGGAATTTATTAAAAAAGGCTGTGACATTTCTTCTAAAATTCTTTGAACGAAAGACAAGGTATCTTCCTTATCAGTATCTGATAAAATCACGATAAATTCATCGCCGCCGTAGCGACCTATAATATCTTTATCCCTCACATAGTGCTTAAACCTAAGGGAAAATTCTTTTAGCAGGAGATCGCCAATGTGATGTCCGAGTTCATCGTTTATTCCCTTAAATTCATCCAAATCAATAAATAAGATACTGGCTTGATCTGTGTGAGGTGAAAGAGAACTTATATAACTTTTACCAATGTCTAGTAAAGCCCTTCTGGTATATAATCCAGTAAGGTCATCATAGTATGCGATTTGCTGTAAACAGGTATTCTCTCTTTCTTTCAAGACCAAACTGTGGGCAAAGTATATAGTTAAGATGATTGAAAAAAGCAGTACGATATAAATTAAAATAGAAAGATAGGGTATGTCCGTAGATTCAGTTGTTTTTGACAAAACATATTGTGTACCAAGTGCAAGAAATAGAAGATTGACAAGGGAAAGGATGAACACTTTTAAAAAGGAGTATATAGAGTAAATTCTGCTTCCACCCTTTTTAGAACAGAGCCAATGTGGAGACATAGTAACACCTTCTTATCAAAATTTAGTATCTTGGCAGGATGTCATGAAAAGTATCTACGAATCTGAATCCTTTCGCAAAGCTTCGATAATTGGAATAAGTATTGCTGCAACAATCCCCCCAGAAAAACCATTGTTATATAGGTTAAACCCGCTATGAAGATAACCAACATTTAAGACCACTGATGAGTGAATAAAGCCAGCTAGTATACCATATTTCCAACCAAATTCCCCTGCGATGGGAGCCAAAGTGGTTCCAAAGAGTGTAGCTAAAACAATCGCTGGATCTGTAATATGCCACACTTTTGTTAAGCTTCCAAGTAATACGCCACAAACAATCGGAGTCATATTCTTTATGTGTTTTCCAAAGGCACTGAATCCTACGATCGTAAATATTCCTCCAATAGTAGGACCGTTTAAGTCTGCACTGATCATCAATACATACATGGTTGAAAGTATTCCACTGATACCCATATTTAGTAGGCTTGGGGCCAATCCTTCTAGTAATACAAAATCCGATACCAGTCTTCCTGAGTAATCTAAGATATTCTTCCATTCCTTATGGACACTTCTATTAAAGATAAAAGCAAATATGATCATAGAAAGAAATAGTGGTATCAAAAACTTGCTCAAAACAAGGTTATTTCCTGTAGACCAAATCATTTGTCCTTGACTAGTCAACCCATACGATTTGAAAAGAGAAGATATAATTGTACCTAGAATTCCTGCAGTAAAGCCAATATTATATAGATTAAAGCCTTGATGAAATTTCATTAAGTAGGGTGCCAGAGCTGGCAGTATAAAACCTATAGATAAGCCGATCAATATACCTAAGGGAATCCCAACAGGTCTGGGAAGATTTAGCCCAAACATAACTAGCGTGATGATGGGGGCTAGACTAGTCCCTAAAAACGCTATATAAACATACTTATTAAACTTCTCCCTTTGATACCTTCCGTACAGCCAAACACCCAAGACAATAAACCATACATTGAAAATGTTTTTACCAAAAAGGGCAAATCCCGAGACAATCCAAATGGTTGAAAAAGATGCTCCTGTGAGGTTAATCTTGAGTCTATAAAAGACATATACGGTTACTAGAGTCAATAAGCCCGAGTTCACAAAGGTAGCACCTATACCACCAACAGCAACGTAATCAGTAATTAAGACATCAGGTGCAATGATAATACGATATAATCCCTTTACGATTGCAGAAGGAGAGTCCATCAAAAGACCGAACAATAAGAATGCTATACCGTACAAAGCGGAAATGGAATACTTTATCTTTTTTTCAGATATTTTATTGTTATAGTCAGTTCTTTGTTTTAGTATTGATTTGTTAATAACAATCCCCCTTCCTACGACAATTTTATAAGACCTTTAAATATCTTTAGAATCGTTAAGACATGGTGATCTACTTCCAAACTGGTAAATCGTTTTAGACAAGATTGGCCTTCCCTAAGATATCTTATAGTATAGTAGTCCTTAGACTTATAGATAATTTCCAAATCCTTTATATGTTTAGAAGAAAGATAATCTATGAACTTTTCTATTTTAGCTTGTACTTCCTTCTTATTTTTCCCATCTTTTTCAATAGATTCATGGAGTCTTATCCAACTAAGGAGGGCAAATTCAATATTAATTTTTTCATTTGTCATTACAACACCTCCATGACTACATTGGATGCATTTTATCTTTTACAAACAGCTACCATTAGATAGTACTTTTTATCGGGCTTAGGGAGCTCTATTACCTTATCCCCCTGATGGTACATGGTGACTTCTTTAAAAGGCCTTAATACATCCATGAATTCTTCTTCTGTATACTGATAAACGTGATATGGACTGGAACAAGGATGATCCTTGCCTCGTCCGAAGGGGGTGGAGATGATAAGGGTTCCATTGGGTTTTAGAAGGTTATATAAATTTTGTATAAACTTTGTATCACCATGAAAGTGTTCAATGGTCTCAAAGCTAACAATCGTATCAAATTTTCCATAAATTTTATGAAGATTTTCATTCAAAGCATCATCCGCATAATAAGATGTTTCAAGATAACTATAATGCTTAATTGCATAATCAATGCTCTCTGGGCAGTTATCAATTCCTACATATTCTGTAATGGAGGGATTCCCATGGATTAGTATTTCACTGCCGTAGCCAACGCCGCATGCGATATCTAAAACCCTGCCCTTACATAATTTCCGTGCAAATTCATATCGAAATATATGCTCAAGAAGTAGTCCGTTCGTAGGCTTCATTATTTTAGGAATCACTCTTTCTCCTGTATATTGCATCTCATTGTCCTTTCCATTTGTTTTATAACCATTTATAACTAGTTATGTTATAGTAGAATTATAACAAATAAATAAGAATGAATCAATATGGTTTATAAATACTCTTGTTTCGGTATAATAATTTATATATAATAGTTTTAGTAAATGTTGCAAAGGAGGGTAGCTATGTTTGGGCATATGGGATGTATAAACTATGATAGATTAAGTAGGAACTCGGGAACTATGAAAAAAAAGATCAGAAGTGAGGTAAACTATTTTGGGACTTATAGAAATAATTTGCTCATTAATCCAATTTGAAGAAAGGAAGATGCAAATTGAAACATGACCAGAATCATGAAGATGAGATTATGACCGTTACTGACGTTGCTGATTATTTAAAAATCAGCGAGGTGACAACATATAAGTTTGTCCAAGAGGGGAAAATACCAGGGTTTAAGATCGGTCGCCATTGGCGAGTGAAGAGATGCGATTTGGCAGAATTTATAGAAAAGCAAAAGCGTGGAGAGCGCTTATAAATATTATTCTGAGGAACCCTATGAATGATAACCACTATAACGTATCCATCAATTATAAAAATCATGTATAGGGAGGAAATATGCGAATGAATACAAATACACCATTAATAGAACTATTAGAACTTTGGGTAAAATATACAGATCAACTTTGGGCAAATACATCGGTGTCAAAAGAAACCATTATGGAACTAAAGAGAATAAATGACGCGCTAGATAAGCACGGAGTGCCTGCGATAGAAGTGATGAATATAGATGATACAAGTTATACCCTGCGTTACATCCAAAGAGGTAACAAGGTTGAGAAACGAATACAAAAGAGTGCATAGCAGAATAATATAGATTTCATATAAAGCGAATACTGAATATCATTTCTTTTCCGAACTAAGAAAAAGGAAATTTAAAAATACGGGGCTTTGGATAGGACTAAGAAATTAGTCCTATCCATTTTGAGTTTAATAAAAGTAGTCTAGTGGATCTGTATAATAAATCCCATAGGATTCACAAAATATAAGGAGTGCTTCGCATAGATAAAGAAGAACATATTACAAAAACCCGTGATTGTGGTTGATATTGTTTTGTAGGGCGATGCCGTCTCTAATAAACAGAGGAATTACTTTTCATATGGTTTTTATTATGGAAATTATCTTGATTATGATGATTTTACCCATGATAGGCAGCATCGCATCTTTCTTATCACCCGCACTGAAGTGGAAGAAACAATATTAGTCTTGATTTGGAGCAATATTTTTATCTAGGAGGAGTGAGTGTATGTCAGTAAAGGATCATCCAGCATATAAGGAAGAAAAAGAAAGACTGGATTATACCATCAATTATATAGAGAAGACCATTGGTGCTACGGAAGAATATAAGGCTATTTATAAAGAAAATATCCATGATGCCATGGTGAACCTAGACTATCTAGATAGCAGCCAGAGTTATATCAGTGTGCTGGTAAACACTAAATTCATGGAAATGGCAGAACGGAACTATCATCATTTGGTAAGGGCTAGAAAA
>CALECF010000059.1 GCA_937948705.1 uncultured Anaerosolibacter sp.
CGAAGGTGCAGCTTGTGGGTCAACCAAGTTAATCGCTAAAGATTTTACCCCTTTAGAGATCATCATATCCACTTGCTCATTTTGTGTTGCCTGAGAGTTTTGTGAGTCATTCAAAGTTAACTCTGCCTTATCCTTAGCGCCTGTTTCAATTGCACGACGTACGAAGGACATAAAGTTATCATCAAACTTGTAAATCGTTACACCAATCTTTGGAACCCCTGCATCTCCACCAGCAGCTGGAGCCTCAGCAGGTTTTTGACCGCACGCAGCCAATGTAAGTACCATTGTCAAGGCTAAAAATAACACTAATATTTTTTTCATACACACTTCCCCCTTTACATTTTTAAAATCATTTTGAAAGCGTTTTCCACCTGTCTTAATTTTACTAAAAATTTAGTCAATAGTCAATATGATTTGTTGCATTTTTATTACAAAAAATAAAAAGACAAATATTCTTGATCAAATATTTATCTTTCTATACTCGAAGTAGTTTGTAATTTATCTTTTTTTATTCAATTTTCTTCTTTTTCTTATATGTTTCATTATAATATTTTATTTTTTTACAAATACCACTATTTCACACTAGTGAAATTTTAGTAAAATTTTATCAATATATTCGTGATTTATTACATACTTACCCCTATAAGTCCAAATTATTCAAAATATCCCTCAGCTTTTTAATTTCTTCTTTAGATAATGTAATACCCTTCCCCATCTTCTCATCGCCAGGCGCCCATTCTCTGATATCAAACTTAGGCTCACGATCATTCCAGCTGATACTTCTTAGCTCTTTTCTCCAGCCCTTAGAAGATTCTGTAAGTACTCCATATGATTCTTTTACCTCGTATTTTAGCTCTGCCATTTCATCACCTCACTCCATTCAAATTCTTCTAACCGTGGTCCTTTTTTCATTATATTCTCCAATAATCTCTGTAAAGTGTACTCCGCATCTTCAGATCGTTTTCTTATCCTTACCTATTTTTCTTTTGTTGTATACTTGCTTCTACTAAGTCTGTAAAAAGAGATAAGAATTTAGGATATCTTATAGTCAATGCCTCAGGATGCCATTGCAGTCCTACTACAAAACACTCATTTTCAGACTCAAGTGCTTCAATAACGCCCTCACTTGAAAACGCGGTTGGCTTCAATCCTTTTCCTACTTTTTTAACCGCTTGATGATGGAATGAATTTACGTATATCTCCTCCTCCATAAACAGGTCATACAGTCTACTTCCCTTTAAAAGTTTAACAGAATGATGCAACTGGTCCATGGTCGTTCTTAAAGGATAATGTCCAAGCGCATTAGGGACTTGTTTTTCTATATCTTGATATAGTGTTCCCCCAAAAGTCAGATTAATGATTTGGATCCCTCTACATATGCCTAAAATAGGTATTTTCTTCTCGTAAGCACTACTACACAACGCCATTTCTTGTTCGTCTCTTTCCCAAGATATCGCAGCAGTTTGTTTAATCGGCTCTTCCCCATAAATCAATGGCGCCACATCTCCTCCGCCAGAAAGAACCAATCCATCAATTACTTCTATATAGGGAAGGATGGCCTGTTTATCATTTACAATCGGTATTAGTACAGGTATTCCCCCTGCTAATATAACAGAGCGAATATAGTGATCGTTCACTCCGCAAAACATGTCTTGTGCCTCATCCTTACGAAAGGTAGTAATCCCTATCACTGGTTTCATAATTCTCCTCCTCTTCCCCCCATTGTTTTTTATAATTAACTACTTTCACTTCTCGTTTTTACATGATACTTCTCTCTCATCCTTTTTATACATCCATGGATTTTACTTTTATACTCCTTATCTGCACTTCCTTTCTGATAGATCCTCAGATAATCAGCATAGTGCTTCGGATAGATAGACTTGATAAAAGTCATATAATTTCTTTTGATTCCCCCAGTCATATACAGCATAGCTGGCATCATATAGGATGCATTAGATTCTGCAGTCCATCTAACCAGCGTTTCCAGGGTTTCTTCATCATCTGCTAAAAAAGGAAGTATAGGAAATGTATGTAGTCCGGTAATGGCTTTTGTTTTGCTTAGTTCGGTTAAAGCCTTCAAACGATCTACAGGCAGACTAGCTCCCGGCTCTACATTTTTAGAAACCTCATCATTTATAGAGGTTATACACATCGCAATCTGTACAGTGGTATGGTGAGCCAATTCTTCGATCAGCGCGATGTCCCTGAGTATCAAATCTGATTTTGTACTGATGACAATGGGGTTTTTGTGTTTGATCAGCACCTTCAACACCTCTGGCATCAGTTGATACGTTGCCTCTATCGGCTGATAACTATCACACACGCCACCTAAATTGATGGTTTCTCCCTTCCAAGTCGATACACTTAACTGGCGATCCAAAAGATTGGCAATATTCACCTTTACAAAAACTTCCTCAGCAAGATTGGAAGATTGTAGATATTGATGACTTTTCTTGGCGTAGCAATATTGGCAGTTATGCCCACAACCACGATAGATATTGAGATCATAATTATAGGGCAAACCTCTTCTCTTTAACGGATGTAATGCCTGTTTTACCTCTATCTCATTGTATTGAAACATATTTATTCTCCTTACCTCTTAGTCACATATCTCTATAGATTTGCACTTTTTAAATAAAGGCTCTGTTAAAGCATGGTGTTGAGTTTTGCGAATACTAAAAGAATATACATATTCGCATCCAGGCGCTTGATGAATAATATTAGAAAGATACGACATAAACGGGCAGCAGGGTCTGCTGCCCCTACAATAAAGCCATACCGCACATTGTAGTAGTGCGGGAGAATACTGTTCTGCCACTACATCTAGCATCCTCATAGGGTTTCCATACCATACAAACCCTACGGTTATATAATTTATAGCAGCGCCCATCCCTTAACAAAGTGACTTTATAAATATATGTTTAGACGGCTCTGTCGTCTCAAAAAATGCAGCGGACAGACACAAGGCCTGCCCCTACAAAGAAAATGGATTCCATTTAAAAGCATATATCTATACAATCAAACCTTATAATTCATCTTCTCCACGAAGTATCTTAGGCGCTCTTGGGGCTCTTAATCGGTGTGCCGAATGAAGATCCGATCCTAGCAGCGGTCTTAGATAAGACTTAAATGCATCTGTGACATTGGTGCCGTCCCTGTTAATAAATTCATCTGGCATTAGCTTAGTCTTTGCTGCTACCTGATCTAGTGGTGTGATCCGATAGTCTACAGAGTAATCCCCTGTTCTATGTATGGTAATGGAACCATCAATATTATGCCAAATAGCGAACTGTGCAGCCTTTTCCCCAACCTCTCGGGCTTCATGCTGGTCAACATCTGAGACACAACCAAAGAATGACCGCTGTAAATATCCAAAAGTGTCTGATCTTACTCTCTTAATACTTAACCTTTCTTTTACCAAGTTTGCCAATAGATCTCCAAGTGCACCGGTCCCCGATAAAACTGGGTTTCCATGGGCATCTTTTTCAACATTTTTAGTCAGTCCTAATGCTATTGGATTGCCTTTTTCATCAACAATTCCTTCCGATACAGCAATAAGACATCTTCCATGTTTTTCGTAAATCCTTTTGACATCACTTAGATATTGATCTACGCTAAAATGTCTTTCAGGAAGGTATATT
>CALECF010000060.1 GCA_937948705.1 uncultured Anaerosolibacter sp.
CTGCCTGCTGTAATCAGTGCCAGTGGTAGAAAGGTCTATGCAAAGAATATCATCATAGCTTCCCACTATCCTTTTTATGATAAACCAGGCTTTTATTTCGCAAGGATGTATCAGGAAAGATCCTATGTCCTCGCTGCGAAGATCAAGGAAAGATTCCCCGGTGGTATGTATATCAATGCAGAGCAACCTTCCCGTTCCCTTCGATCTCTTCCCTATGAAGATGGGGAGTTGGTAATGTTTATAGGGGATCATCACAAAACTGGTCAAGGGGAAAACACCCTACAGCATTATCTAAACCTGAAGAATTTCGCCCAGGAGATCTATACGGTGGAGGATATTCCCTATCGTTGGTCTACCCAGGATTGTATCACCATGGATGGACTACCTTACGTCGGCAGGCTTACGGCTGATAAGCATAATCTATTAATTGCTACAGGGTTCCAAAAGTGGGGTATGACCAATAGCACCGTATCCGCAATGATTTTGAAAGACCTGATTATCAAAGGAGAAAATCCTTGGACGCCGGTCTATGATCCTGCCCGCTTTACACCGGCTGCTTCTGCGAAAAGCTTTATCGTTGAAAATGCAGATGTAGCGGCAGAGTTTATTTCCGGAAAGCTGATGCCTGTGCCCAATCACATCGATCTTCAACCAGGCGAAGGAAAAATTGTAGAAGTGAATGGGCAAAGAACAGGTGCATACATGGATGAAGCCGGAAAGGTTCACCTAGTAGATACCACCTGTACCCATCTAGGATGCGAACTTCAATGGAATGCAGCAGAGAACTCCTGGGATTGTCCTTGCCACGGGTCTAGGTATACCTATGAAGGTGATATTATTGAAGGCCCAACGGTGATGCCTTTGAAGAAGATTGAACAATAATCTTTACTTTTAAGGTGCATTCTTAAAAATCATATCCAGCAAAATTAAAGGCAGTCGCAAAAATACGACTGCCTTTAACCATCTAATTTAGAATTTGAAATCCCTCTAAAACTTCTCTTGAATAGTTTTCAATGGGGATATTATCCTTTTTGTATTTTTCAAGATAATTTTGATAATCTTCTTTTGTTGCAAAGGTTGAAACAATTTTTAATGACTGCTTCTCAGTCCCTTTAAAAAGAATGTGTATAGGCTTACCTTCTGAAACATTGAAATAAGTCTCTTTAGATACATAAAAGCAGTTTGTTTCTCCTTCATTAAGGTCAACCTTTACCTGAAAAACTGAGTTACTGTTGTTAATTTTTTCTACAATCTTAGCTTCTTTGTAAATGTAAGCCTCTTTTACAATTGGAATACTATCTGCTAGAGAATACTGTGCTATGGTTGCGACTCCAACGATAAAAGCAAGTACTATAATTGTAAGAAAGAAAAAACTTTTATACATAAAAAAGCCCCCTTTGACATTTTATAGTAAGCCTTTTATATATTATTAGGTAGTTTCAGAAGATATTCTTGTTTTTAGTGGTATGCTGCATTCGTCCAAAAACCATACACAAGCGCGTAAAGGTGCTCCTACTTAAACAATAAAATAGCATGCCACTTAGCATGCTATTTTAATCCATCTACTATTTAAGTTCCCACGTGGGTAATTCTTAATTTGGAATCGACTTAAATGCCTTATATAGGATCCCTACTAGAATAAAAGAAATCAAAAGCTCCGGCACTAGATAGGCTCCATTATATATAATCGAATAAATCCATGGATTCATCCCTTCTGGTGCATAGGATGCCCAGATGATCACTCCCGAAAGAACCGACGAAGCAAATCTTCCAAATACTCCTAAAAATGTCCCTGCGTATACACCCTTCAAGTCTTTACGAAATAGCCCTGCTAAACCCAGTAAACCAAATGCTAAAAGGTAGTCTAACAATATGGACAGGATGTGAAAAGAATATTTCGGTCCCAATATAAACTGCAGCAGTCCATAAACCGTACCGGCTAAAAGCCCTGGTCCCAAACCCCATCGAATAGAAAACAGTAAAATGGGAACCATACTTCCTGCAGTAACAGACCCCCCGTAGGGTGCTTCAAAAATCTTTACATAGCTTAAAATTTGTGCCAGTGCAATCATAATTCCAGCTTCCACCAACATCTTTGTAGATATTTTTTTCATGAATTTCCCTCCCTTTTATACCCAATAAAAAAACTGCATCGGTTGAATGCAGCATAAAAAGCAAAATGTGTATTATACTTCCTACGCTGGCATTACCCAGATCAGGTATGCGGGTCGAAGGATCAATAGACCTTCCTCTCAGCCGGATTCTTCCAGCTCCCCGATAAACGATTTAGTTTTCTTATTTAGTTTATCATAGCCATTCTTATTTTGCAATCATCCGTCTTCAATGCTTTAATCTCACAATAAATAATTCTTACAGAGAAATCAAACAGCTCTATAAGTTCCTTTGTCTATATACATTTTTTGTTGATCAAGGTCATTGTAATCGCCAGCACGCTAGCTAGCTTCATACAGCATCCACCCTTCAACCTATCGATTAAATCTCCCCAGATAATACTTATAGTTTATTATAGCAAAAAGCCAAAGAACGGAGAAGATTCTTTGACTCTTTTTCTTACAGCTTAAATATTTTTATGTTTTCTTAAACCAATTGATTCTGGGCTTCAACCCTTGTAGGGTTGAAGCAATCCTGCTCATATCCTGTAGAAAAATGAATGACTCGATTATTTCACCTTGGTGCTGGCAGTAGCCTTCCAATATTCTGTCTCAATCCCAATCTCTTGGGAAATGAATCTAGCACCATTGGTTCTGTTATAATGATCCAGAGCCTTGATGATAATCCCGGAGCCCAAAATAAGGATCGGTACGTTTGCATACACTACCATGATATTTACAAAATCTGAAATGTACCATAGGTTCCCCAGTTCCAGTCCTGCAAGAACGGTTAGTGCACCAAAAGGAACAAAAATCAATGCTCCTACCGCACGAATCCCAGTAATAAAGTTTTTACCTCTTGAAATGAAGTTTCCTGAAATCTCAGCAAAAAGAATTAATCCAACCAATGTTGTAAATGCAAACAAAGCATAACATAGGGAAACGATCATTTTAACGGTAGCATCCATAGACGTCCCAGGTACAAGATGCTGGATGGAAGTAAGATATACGGTCAACTTAGCCGATCTAATGGACTCCCACGCAACGCCTGCCTCTCCCGTCCAAACATGTGCCATAACAACCATGAATGCAGTCATTGTACAAATTATGATTGTATCTAGAAAAACTCCAATGGACTGAACAAATCCTTGCTCACAAGGGTGATCATTATCTGCAACCGCAGCCGCCATGGTAATCGTACCTTGACCTGCTTCATTGGACATCAATCCACGCTTAATTCCTTGGGCCAACGCCACCCCAAAGGCACCACCAAAAATTGCA
>CALECF010000061.1 GCA_937948705.1 uncultured Anaerosolibacter sp.
TTCTCAACTTTATTGCCCCTTTGGATGTAACGCAGGGTATAACTTGTATCATCCGTATTCATCACTTCTATCGCAGGCACTCCGTGCTTATCTAGCGCATCATTTATTCTCTTTAGTTCCATAATGACTTCTTTTGACACCGATGTATTTCCCCAAAGTTGATCCGTGTATTTTACCCAAAGTTCTAATAGTTCTATTAATGGTGTATTTGTATTCATTCGCATATTTCCTCCCTATACATGATTTTTATAATTGCTGGATTCGTTGTAGTGGTTATCATTCATAGGGTTCCTCAGAATAATATTTATAAACGCTCTCCACGCTTTTGCTTTTCTATAAATTCTGTCAAATCGCTTCGCTTCACTCGCCAATGGCGACCGATCTTAAACCCTGGTATTTTCCCCTCTTGAACAAACTTATATGTTGTAACCTCGCTGATTTTTAAATAATCTGCAACGTCAGTAACGGTCATAATCTCATCTTCTTGGTTCTGACCATGTTTCAATCTGCATCTTCCTTTCTTCAAATTGGATTGATGAACAAATTATCTTTATAAGTCCAAAAATAGTTTACTTCAAATCCAATATTGCTCTCCATAGTTCCCGAGTTCCTATTTAGTCTTTCATAATTCATATATCCCTTACACACAGACATAGCTACCCTCCTTTGCACCAATTACTAAAACTATTATATATAAATTATTATAATGAAACAAGGGTCTTTATAAACCATATTGATTCATTTTTATTTATTTGTTATAATTTTAGTGTAACATAGTTAGTTATAAATGGTTATAACACAAATGGAAAGGACAGTGAAATGAACTATACAGGAGAAAGAGTAATTCCAAAATTAATGAAACCTAAAAATGGTCTGCTAATGGAGCATATCTTCCGTTATGAATTTGCTCGTAGATTCTGCAAAGGAAGAGTTTTAGATATCGCATGCGGCGTAGGCTATGGCAGTGAAATACTCATTAATAGGAATCCTTCAATTACAGAATACGTTGGAATTGACAACTGTCAAGAAAGTATTGATTATGCTATTGAGCATTATAGTTATCTTGAAACATCTTATTTTACCGATGACGCTTTAAATGAAAATCTTCATAAAATATATGGAAAATTTGATACAATCGTTAGCTTTGAAACCATTGAGCATTTCCATGGTGACATCAAATTTATTCATAATCTATATAACCTTCTTAAACCTAATGGGACGCTTATCGTTTCCACCCCCTTCGGCCGAGGCAAGGATCACCCTTGTTCTAGTCCATATCACGTCTATCAATATACAGAAGAGGAATTCATGGATGTATTAAAACCTTTTAGAAAGATCACTATGTATCATCAGCGGGATATGGCCATAGAGCTCCCTAAACCAGACACAAAATATTATTTAATGGTAGCTGTTTGTAAAAAATAGAATAAATCAAGGATAAGTGTGGAGATGCTAATATGCCCAATGAAAAAAAGCAGCTTAACAAAAGCTTGGCATATTACAGATCCATCCACTATTTTAGCTCCCCTCTTCGGAACAACCCTAGCACCAATTGCTGGAGAGTTTGGTTGGAGATATGGCGTACTGATTTCTGTTGTTCCTAGTATAGGTATTAGTCTATATCCAACAGATGGACATACCCTGGAAACACTCATAAACAAAGCCCATAAGGCCATGTATATCGCTAAAGAATTCGAATACCTTAAATATCAATTTTATGATGCCTTAATCATAGACACGCTGGCAAATACATTAAAATACTAAACACAAAATTAGAAAGTATATGGTTAAAGGCTTTAATGCAGTAAGTAATATATTTTTAAAGGATATTACAAAATTAGGAGGGTTTATCGTGCTAGATGAACGGATGTATAAAGAACATTATCCAACTATTCTTCATATGACAACAAGTCTTGGAATAGATAGCACTGACGATTATCTCCGTCAAGAGCTTTCTAACGCAAGCAAGGAAGTTACCATTGTTCGAGAGAAAATATTACAAATGAAAAATGCTTTGCTCAAAAAGGACGATGTAGATGAAGTAATTCACCTAGAACATGATTTAGACGATGCCTATAACTTGCTTAATAGTCTTATAGAGAAACTAAAAGTTACTGATGACCGATATGTATGTTTTAAAGAATATCTAAGAAGGCAGCCAAGGGAATTAGAATAAGTCCTATGAAATGACAAAAAACTTGCAAGTACCATTTTGTACTTGCAAGTTTTGTTCACAACTTTAATGGAACAACGCTTATACAGAATTGATTCATAGAGCGAGTTTCTCGTGTCTCATTCGGATAAAAAGAATCATCGAATGGCTTAATTTATATGTACATAGCGATATCAATCCATGGTAGTGACTTTATCCATTAGATTACATCAAACAAGCTCATTTGATCACTTTCTGGAAGACCGTTCAAGCAACCAAACTTTTTAAGTAACTCTATAGCAGCATTCCCGATCTTGGCCCGTTTCTTTAGATCCTCTATTGAACTGATGGGCTCTTCTTCATGAAATGCATTAAATATACCTTCTGCTGCAACGTTTCCCATGCCGGAAATACTGTTTATAGGTGGCCTTAAGCTATCCTCTTCTACCAGAAATTTTGTGGTATGGGACTTATATAAGTCTATGGGCAAAAATTTAATGTCCCTCTCGTACATTTCCAAAACTATTTCTAAGTCATCATACATATCCTTATCCTTGGGCGCGGCTTGTATTCCCAACATTTCTATTTCCTTCATCTTTTCTTTAACCTTTTCTTTTCCAAATATCATAAACTCTGCATCAAAGGCCTTTGCCCTAATACTGAAGTATGCTGCGTAATAAGCCTTAGGTATATGAACCTTGAACCAAGCTATCCTAAAGGCCATCATTACATAGGCTGCAGCATGGGCCTTAGGGAACATGTATTTTATCTTTTTACAGGAATTTATATACCATTCAGGTACATTACACGCCCTCATCTGCTCCTCATATTCCGGCCATTTTGGGTCCTTTAGTGCCTTTCCCTTACGTACCGTCTCCATAATCTTAAACGCAGTATTGGGCTGCAGATCTTTTTTGATAAGATACGTCATGATATCATCTCTCGTACATACCGCCTCACTCAAGGTAACGATTCCCTGATCAATCAAGTCCTTGGCATTGCCGATCCATACATCTGTACCGTGAGAAAGCCCCGATATACATATTAAATCCATAAAGGCCTTTGGCATTGTATCTAAAAGCATTCCCCTTACAAATCTAGTTCCAAACTCAGGAATACCAAAGGTTCCCACTTTAGAGTTTATCTGCTCCGGGGTTACTCCCAGGGCTTTCGTGGATGAAAATATAGACATGGTCTCCTTATCATCCATAGGTATCGTTTTAGGGTCCACTCCGGTTATATCCTGGAGCATTCTTATCACTGTCGGATCATCATGGCCCAATATATCCAGCTTCAATAAATTCTGGTCAATAGAGTGATAGTCAAAATGGGTTGTGATAATATCAGAATTTGGATCATCAGCAGGATGCTGTACAGGGCAAAATTCAAAAATTTCTCTTCCTTTAGG
Source organism: uncultured Anaerosolibacter sp. (assembly GCA_937948705.1). The sequence continues at coordinate 3,561 of CALECF010000061.1, forward strand.
CACTACGATAATTCCACCAGGATGCTGGCCCGAGGTTCTTTTTATACCTGTACAACCTTTTGCGATTCTGGCTATTTCTGCTTTGTTCACTGGTATGTTCTTTTCTTCAAAATATTTTTTCACATAGCCAAAGGCTGTTTTATCCGCTATTGTACCTATGGTTCCTGCCTTAAAGGTGGTGCCCTTTCCAAAGATTACTTCTGTATACTTATGGGCTATTGCCTGATATTCACCGGAAAAATTCAAGTCGATATCCGGCTCCTTATCTCCATTAAAGCCTAAGAAGGTTTCAAAGGGTATGTCTATGCCATCCTTGACCAGCTTTTCTCCACAAACAGGACAAAGCTTATCCGGTAAATCAAAACCAATTTTTAAACCATAATCTGTAAAGTCCGAATGCTTGCAGCCGGGACACCTGTAATGAGGTGGCAGGGCATTTACTTCTGTGATCCCCGTCATATATGCTACAACAGATGATCCTACGGAACCCCTAGAGCCCACCAGATAACCATCCTCGTTTGATTTCCATACCAGTTTTTGTGAGATGATGTACATTACGGAGAAACCATTTTTTATAATGGAATCCAATTCCTTATCTAGTCTTTGCTCAACAATCTTCGGCAATGGATTTCCATATAGCTCATGGGCCTTCCCATAAGTTATATCCTTAATGGTCTGCTCACAGCCTTCAATATGGGGTGGACATTTTTCCGATGAAATGGGGCTAATCTGCTGGCACATATCTGATATCTTATTGGTATTTGTAACAACCACCTCATATGCCTTTTCAGCTCCTAAATAGGAAAACTCCTCCAGCATCTCCTCTGTGGTTCTTAGATATAAGGGAGCTTGATCGTCTGCATCCTTAAAGCCCTGTCCTGCTTCCAGTATACGTCTGTATATCTCATCCTCAGGATCCAAAAAATGAACGTCTCCCGTAGCCACTACAGGCTTATTTAATTTCTCTCCCAGCGCTACTATCTTTCTGTTAATTTCCTTTAAATACTCTTTATTAGGTACCTGCTCTGTTCTTATTAAATAATCATTATTCCCTAAAGGCTGTATCTCCAGATAATCATATTCCTTTGCAATGGCCTCAATTTCCTCATCGGATTTTCCCAAGAGTATTGCCTGATACAGTTCCCCTTCACTGCAGGCACTTCCAAGTATCAAACCCTCGGAATACTTTTTATATATACTTTTCAGTATACGGGGTCTCTTATGAAAATAATCTAAACTAGAGATAGACACTAATTTGTATAAATTCTTTAACCCTACATAATCCTTTGCAAATATGATTGCATGATAGGTTTTAAGTTTTTTATACTCCTGCTTCAATGCCTCCTCATCAGAACCATATATATCTATTTCCTCAAGGGTTTTTGCTCCCCTCTCTTTAAGCTTTTCAACCATTATATGAAACACCTTAACCGTGGTATCCACATCATCCAACGCTCTATGTGCAACCTCTACTTTTATGCCAAGGTTTTTCGCAATTCTTCCTAATTTATAGGTTTTAAAATCCGGGAATAACTCCTTCGCTAGGGATAAGGTATCCACATATGTAAAGTCGAAGTCATAGCCTAAGACCCTGGCATTATGTTTCAAGAAGCCTATATCAAATCCTGCATTATGGGCAACCAAAACACTCCCCTTAATAAAGTCCAGCATTTTAGGAAATACCTTCTCTATGGTTTCTGCATCCTTTACCATATCGTCAGTTATTTGGGTGACCTCCACCACCTTTGATGGAATAGGCTTTTCAGGATTTACAAAACAACTGAATTTATCTATTACCTTACCATCTTCAAGTTTCATAATCCCTATCTCAGTAATTTTTTCAGTTACTGGTGAGAAGCCTGTGGTTTCCAAATCCAGTACACAATATGTAGTATCGATACTCTGTCCTTTGGTGTTTGTTACAGATGACTTTTTATCCGGTGCCAAATAAGCCTCTACTCCATATATAACCTTCATGTCGGGATGATCTCTCCCTAAAAGCTTATGGGCTTCAGGAAAAGACTGCACCACTCCATGATCCGTTATTGCAATGGATTTCATGCCCCAACTCATGGCTCTTTTAATCAAATCAGTGGCACTTGACATAGCATCCATCCGACTCATTTGTGTATGCATGTGGAGTTCTACTCTCTTTACTGCTGCTCTGTCTATCCTCTTAGCCTTCTTTATGCCTTCTATTTCTACGATTGTATTCACAATCATCTCAACTTCACCGGAGAACTTGCTGTAGCCTGCATTTCCTGAAAGCCTGACACCCTTAGCCTTTTGCAGCCTGGATAATATCTCTTCGTCTTCGCCAGGCTTTAAAAAAGATTTACAGGTCAAGGAACTTGAGCCATCATATAAATCAAAGGAAATTAATTTTTTTCCACTTTTCAATTCCTTGGCTTCTATATTGGATATTTCACCTTCTAAAGCGATCTTGCCCTCATCCGGTGTAATTTCGATAATTTTCATTATGGTGTCTTTAATCTTACTACTTCTGCCTACTATCAAAAATGGATCGCGTTTTTTCCCATCGGTCTCTGCTTTTGCTTCCTGCATTTTTACTCCGGATTCCTTAGGCAATTTATAAGTATTATTGTTTGCTGTCCCATTAACTTCCTTTTGTATAAACAATAGTTCCTTTGCAAGAATTTCCTCTTGCTGCCTTCTTACTTCTTCACTGCTTACTTTATCAGCAAAATTTATTTTATATGCTGTGCCGTACAGTTTTTTTATGGTCTCATGGATTTTTTTATCATAATTCATGCCTTTTAAAATGTCGGATACAGCGCTATTAAAACTAAAATTTATGGTATCTTCATCCACTTCATATTCGCTATTAATTAGCAATGATTTTAAGGCAGGATATTTACCTTTCAGGGAAGATATAATACTTGGGAGTTCCTCTTCTACAGGCTTTTTATCTGTCTTATCGTCATACTTCACAGTAATTGTAGACTCATTTAAGCCAAATCTTTCTCTTATAAACTTATTGAGATGTTCAAATTCACTGATTTCAATATACTTATCAGAGATAATTTTCATTTCAATGGTTTTGCTTTTTTTGTTTAAGACCACCGATTCTACAGTAGCAGTATTTATATTACCGCTTACGATATAATCACTAAAAATTTCATTCACTCTTCTCATGTTGTCATCTAACCTTCTCCTAAAAATTTTCAGTATGTTACCATTATATAGGACAAGCTTATACTTTGTCATATACAAAAAAAGGATAGCAGTATTTCTTTATAATATCACCATTTGGGGTAGCGGGAGCATACATGCCCTTATCTATAGCAAACGGGAGTTCTTGGTAATTGACAGGCTATCGCCTCGAGAAAGAAAAAAGCGAGGTTATTTAACCCCGCATTGCATAAGCGCCAAATTTGTTCTTTTCAAAGTTAGGTAATTTTAAGAGATTTTGATTATGCTCTAAAGATTATCCCTTTGCTCATCCCTAAGATACCTGCCAAGTCTCTCACTGAACTATTTTTCGCTTTTTTGATTTCTCTTGTAGATAATTCCGCATTATCTTGTCTTTACAGTCTTTTAGTCTCTTTATACTCTGTCCATCTTAAAATAGCAAGCAAGGACCGTCCCTACTTGCTTTTCTAGAAGCTGATGTGTGTATAAATAAAAGAACCCAGAGGCAATTGCTTCTGGGTCTTTGTTTCTGCGCTCTGCATTAACCAGCGACGACCTACTCTCCCGGGCAGTTACCCACCAAGTACCATCAGCGCTGAAGGGCTTAACTTCTGTGTTCGGTATGGGAACAGGTGTGACCCCTTCGCTATAGTCACTAGATTGTGCTGCGTAGCAGCAGGTTAA
>CALECF010000062.1 GCA_937948705.1 uncultured Anaerosolibacter sp.
CCCATTGCTTGTTGTAAAGAACTAACAGCTGTTTGTACCGATGACATACTTTGATCAACCTGTTGTTTTGCTTTTCCTGCCACACATAACACCTCCTTTTAAAAGATTTCAATAATAGTATGGTTATAACGACAGAATCTATGCTGATGTTCGTATAAAAATAATAAATTTTTTTGGTCTAGTTATCTATATACTCTGCATTTTCACTACTATCATATCTGTCCATGCACCTTATCACTTTCACAGATTTATTATTAATAATTTTCATTATCACATGATGCAAATTATCATTTTTGCTCTGTTCAAGAGATTCTCTCTATGTTAAACTAATTACAAATCAACTTAATAGTAGGAGGCTCTCATGAATTTTACAGAAAAATATCAATCATTTATCGTATTAATCGCTGTACTTTTAGGCTTGACACTCGGTCAGCTAAGTTCTTTTCAACTTTATGCTGAGCATTTCATCGTTCCTTTTCTTATGATTATGCTAACTGGAGTTTTTTTACAGATTCCCTTATCGGATATAAAAAATTCTTTTACTAAGATCCGCTTCACCATTGCCAGTCTTTGTATGAATTTCATATGGACACCATTCTTTGCATGGGTTTTAGGATACATATTCCTACGTGAAACACCGCAGCTCTGGATTGGCTTTATTATGCTCATGGTCACCCCTTGTACAGATTGGTATTTAGTCTTCACAGGGATTTCAAAAGGAAATGTTGCTTTAGGTACATCTATATTGCCCTTAAATTTTATACTCCAATTGCTACTTCTACCCTTATATTTGTTTTTTTTAGGCAGCTCTGTCATAACCATCGATCCCACTAACTTACTTTGGGGTGTACTGCTTGTTTTAATCGTCCCTATTATTGCTGCAAATGCCATACGCAAAGTAACGATGAAATTTAAGACCGAAAAATGGTTGGAGGAAAAGATACTATCTAAAGTTGGTCTAAACCAAACGATATTTCTAAATCTTGCCATTGTAGCGATGTTTGCATCTCAAAGCACCCTATTATTGGATCATCCTCAAATACTGCTGGTATTATTGATCCCTGTACTATTATTTTTTACAATAAACTTTATGATAGGCCAAATGATTAGTCGCTTTCTACGGTTTAATTATGAAGATACTGCGGCCTTCAATCTCACTACCCTTGCACGTAACTCTCCTATTGCCCTAGCAATTGCAGTGGCATCTTTTCCCGAACAGCCACTGATTGCCCTAGCGTTGGTGATCGGTCCACTCATTGAACTACCTGTATTGACCGTTATCTCACAACTATTATTACGGATGCGGAATCGATATGTCAAAGCCTACTCATGATCTACTCAAGTTATCCCCGCTTTCACTAAGTTACTTTAAGTCCTATAAAAAAATACTGGGCTTAGGTTTTATTGCCTAAGCCCAGTATTTTATTACAGGACGAACTTATTATCATTAACATAAAAAGAAAGCAAACTAAGAAGAAAACACTTTCAGTCGTGTTTCATGAAATGTGAATCTATCAAGCAAGCAATACCAGACTTACAGCCATAACGATCATTCCCATGATGGATCCGTATACGGAAAGAACATGATCGCCGTATTCCCTTGCAGCAGGCAAAAGCTGATCTAGAGAAATAAACACCATGATTCCTCCAACAGCTGCAAATGCAATACCAAATACGACCTCTGTCATAAATGGAGCTAGGATTAAATACCCTACTATAGCGCCTACAGGTTCTGCTAATCCAGAAAGAAATGAATACATAAATGCCTTTTTCCGGCTACCGGTAGCATAGTAGATAGGAATTGAAACAGCAATTCCTTCTGGGATGTTATGAATGGCTATGGCAATCGCAATACTTAAACCTAAACCAGGATCTTTGAGGGCTGAAATAAGCGTTGCAAACCCCTCGGGAAAGTTATGAATGGCTACAGCAAGGGCTGTGAGAATCCCCATTCTTAACAGCTTTTTTTCGTCTTTTATTTCTTTCTTCTCATCATCTTCTATGATTTCTTCCGTATGATTAATCTCTTTTAAATTTTCAGGTGAAGGAATCAACTTATCAATTAGACTTATTAGAAACATACCTCCAAAGAAGGAGAGTACAGTAATCCATGAACCCATCTTTTCACCCAGTTCACTTACCAGAGATTCTTGTGCCTTAAAAAATATTTCTATCATTGAAACATAAATCATCACACCAGCGGAGAATCCCAGTGCAACGGAAAGAAATTTCTTATTGGTCTTCTTCGTAAATAGAGCGATACAACTTCCAATTCCTGTAGACAATCCTGCAAAGGTTGTAAGAGCAAATGCTATTAATAATCTTTCATCCATCTTTTTTCCCTCCTTTAAAACATTTACCCTAAACTAACTTTCTGCTCTATACATGGTATGTATTTCTTTAAATATCTGTTACGTTTTTCATTATTTAATCCATTTCTGCATATCTTTTAATAGGGATCTATTCTATGAAGAGGGTGATAGGATGAATAAAGATTTTTTTACCTTCAGTGAATCTATCAAAAAAGATAATACCCAACTGACACCTTCTATGGAAGACTACCTGGAAATGATCTATCGCCTATCTATCAATACCGGTTTTACGCGCATCCATGATCTTTCAGACATACTCCATGTGCGCCCTCCTTCTGTTACTAGAATGGTAAACAAACTGACTGAACTCGGCTTAATCAATCATGAAAAATATGGGGTAGTTAGACTTACAGAATTAGGAAAGCTAAGGGGTCATATTCTTTTAAAACGACATAATATCATAGAAGTTTTTTTGAAATCCTTAGGGGTCACTGAATCTCTACTAGAAGAGACTGAAAAAATAGAGCATGCGGTTAGTAAAGAAACATTGATATGCATTGCAGATTTCCTGAGTTTTCTAGAAGAAAATCCTGAAATATTAAATAAATTTCAAGATTTTAAAAGTTCAAGAGCGGATACTTAATATGTTTTAATCAAAAACATTTAAAGAGCCAATTTGCTTGATCTGTCTAAAAACAGTTTCAGCATCAATGGCTCTTTAAAACTTAAATTAGCTTTTTCAATTTTCCTAAAGCTTATTGCTATTTTTATCTAGATTTATCATATCTATGGATGACTATGCTTCGTGGGCTTCGTATTCTGCTAATATGTTCCTTACCTTCATGAGTGTTTCTTGAAAATGGCCTGCCTTTTTACTGTTTTTTTTATCAGATACTCCTGATTCTAGACATTCTATAATATTATTTAAATCATCCTTAGATAATCTTCTTAACATTGTAACCAATGGGCTTTCCATACACATTTGTCATTCATCTCCCTTTTATTTTTCTTTGCTTGTTTTTCATTTTATTTTCAATTTTCTTCTAACAGATCCGTGGCAAAAGTTCCCCTACTGGCATTTGAAGAATTCTTGTGCCGCCAATTTCAGTTTTTACATAAACCTTTCCTTGAGATGAGTCCGTTACCGTTCCAATAATGGCTGCGTCTTTGCCCATGGGGTGGCTTTTCATGACGTTTAGTATCTTTTCTACATCTTCTTCTGCTACAATCGCTACCAATTTACCTTCATTGGCAATATACATGGGGTCTAAG
>CALECF010000063.1 GCA_937948705.1 uncultured Anaerosolibacter sp.
TTTTTTTCATTGAGTAATAAAGATTACTCGGTGTTTGATCGTCAATGCCTTGATGACCACGTTCATAGTTATAGCGCTCCATATAGGCCCTTGTCATGTCTTTTACCTCTCGAACGGTTTCTGGGCACAGTACATACAGCCGTTCCCACTTAAACGACCTAAAAAATCTTTCAATCATGATATTATCTGTGGCTCTGCCTTTACCATCCATGCTAATTTTGATGGTCTCATGGCTTTTGATGCAGTCTATGTAAGCCTTAGAAGTGAATTGACTGCCTTGATCACTGTTGATTATCTCAGGTTTTCCATGGGTTTGGATTGCTGCTTCAACGGTTCTGACAACAAAATCTGTTTGAAGGGTGTTGCTAATAGACCCCCCAACAATAAACCTCGAATACCAGTCGATGATTGCCGTCATATAGACAAATCCTGTAGGGGTTCCGATATAGGTTATATCGATTGCCCAGACTTGATTAGGCTGGTTGATATTGAGACTTCTGAGTAAATAGGGGTAGGTCTTAGTCTTCTTATCTCTCTTGCTTAAGTTGGGACCTGGGTAGAAGGCCACAATGCACATTTCTTGCATATAACGTCTTACAAGACGTTTCCCAACCTTCACAAATCCAAGCTTGCGAAGCTCGTTTCTAATCCGTCTAACCCCGTAAGAGGGTTCTTTAAAATGGATTACATCGATAGCATTCTTAATAGCTATTTCATCAGAGGAAGGCTGAATTTCAACATTTTGATAATACGCACTAGATCTTGGAAGCTCTAAAAGCTCACATTGGCGCTTCATGGTCAACCTTGATCCTTCGCGCTCGATTAGCGATTTCTTCTCTTCATTTCCGAGATTTGAACTTGTTTTTTTTTAAGCCAATCAACATCTAGTGTAAGTTGTCCAATTTTGCTTACAAGGCTCTCCTTTTCTGCCTCATGCTCTTGTTTAAGCTTCTCAATATCATTGGTCTTCTTGTCAAAGACAGTAGTCATATTTGAGAGAAACTCGGACTTCCATCTGCTGATTAATTGTTGGCTTGTACCATATTTATTTGAGATTTCGGCCAAGGTACTTTCTTCTCGGAGAACTTCAAGTACAATCTTAGCCTTTTCTTCTGGGGTCCAGTGTTTTCGTTTAGTAGTCATATTTATAGTTTATCTTATTTTTTAGATTTTGTGTCTAACTACCTGAGTACATTATACTGCATCCTATCTCTACCAAGCTTCTTTATAAAATAAACATGAGCATGTCCCCCACCCACTAGAATGAGTGTTTTTCATAGACTTTCATTCACTAAATCCACCCTCTACATCCCCCTTGACTTCATGGTTCTTTTCTATAGTATATATTTGATTACATGCTTCTGTAATAAAAATCATCTTTATCTTAATAAGGTTTACAGATTATCGATGCTAATTCAGCTTAAAAAGTCTTTCAAACGCCTCGTATCCTTCCTTCTTCAAGTCCTCTTTTCTTATAAAGCGAAGAGCAGCAGAGTTTATACAATATCGTAATCCAGTAGGTTTTGGCCCATCATTGAAGACATGTCCAAGATGGGAATCCCCCTGCTTACTCCTTACTTCAATACGTAACCCAAATAAACTTCGGTCTTCCTTCTCTACAATATTTTTCGACTGAAGGGGTTTGGTGAAACTAGGCCATCCAGTTCCTGAATCATACTTATCTATAGAGCTAAATAGTGGTTCACCAGATACGATGTCTACATAAATCCCTTCCTCTTTGCTTTCCCAATACTCATTTTCGTAGGGTTTTTCCGTCCCTTCCTGCTGGGTAACATTGTATTGTAGAGGTGTAAGCTGTTTTCTTAATTCGTCTTCGGAGGGTTTTGAGTATTCTCTGGTGTTCTTATTTTTATCCTTTCCTCGGTCTGTTCCCCATATTGTGTCTAGATATTGATCTCGGCCTGAAGCGCTTCTGTAATAATTGTATCTTTTGGGGTTCTTCGTATAGTAATCTTGATGATACTCTTCAGCGCGATAGAAATCAGAAGCCTTTTCTATAGGGGTAACAATCTGTTCGTTAAACCTATTGGACGCTTCCTGTTCTTTCTTTGATTTTTCTGCCAATCTATTTTGTTCCTCATCATAATAGAAAATACCTGATGTATAGGAACTGCCTCGGTCCACAAATTGGCCACCAGCATCTGTAGGATTGATTTGCATCCAAAACACATCCAAGAGTTCTTCGTAGCTTATCATTTCTTCATCATAGACAACCATCACTGCTTCTACATGCCCTGTTTGTCCTTTTGACACTTCCTCATAGGTAGGGTCGACTTTATCACCTCCTGTATAGCCAGAGATAACGTCCACCACACCCTCTAATTTTTCAAAGGGTGGCTCCATGCACCAGAAACAACCGCCTGCAAAGGTTGCTAACTTATAATTGGAAATATCATAAGTGATAGAATTTTTAACTTCCAAATTTCTCTGGCCATTAATAAACCAAAATATAGAATGAATACCCGCTACTGCAACCAACAGTATCATGATCATTACTTTTTTCTTACTTCTTAACATGATATTTATTCCCTCCATTTCATATAAACTCTCAAAATGTCAAAACCCATCTTGCTACGAGTTGATTACCCTACGGCGTAAGTTACCTACAACTTCGTAAGCTATTTCACCTATACCCATAAATATATCTTCACACCCAGGTACAACCTGATCAAATTTATCCGGTCTCACCTCTATCAGCCATATACATTACACATTCGCCACCTTTATCGGTATGTTGCCCGGAACTTTTGTATATATTTATCTCTCTACTACAGCAGTAGATATTAAAAATAATCCTATTGGAATTTTATCATCCATATTATTGCTTATCATTTTTACTTTGGCAACTTCCTTTATTCGAAAAAAGCAAAAAATTCTCCAAGAGAAAGCTACCAAATGATGGAACCCCAATGATACCAGACAGAGTTATCCAGTATCATTGGGGTTCCATCTTAATCAAACAACGAAAGTTGTGGATTCCCATAGCCATGTTTATAGTTTCTAATGATATCATCCATCCTATATAGAATACCCCGTCTATCACATTCCCATTGAAACAGTTTCCATAACTCTTTTGTTTTTGGTGAACGGCATTCATAAGCATTTCCGTATTGCTTTATGTATTTTCCCTTCATGGATGGAAAATGCTCATCCAATTTACGATAGTACCATTCTCTCTGGTTATTGCGCAAAGTCACACCAAAACCAGGGTATATAAATTTCGCTCCACTCTTATGTGCAAGATGGATAATATTACTTATATTTTCCTCGTTGTCCTCTATGAACGGAAGTACAGGCATTAGCAATACACCTGTAAAAATACCTTTTTCAGATAACTTTTTAATTGTAGCGAATCGTTCAGATGATACAGCCACATTTGACTCAATTTTTTTTGACACCATATCATCATAAGTTGTGATTGTCATCTTTATCAGTACAGGGGAGTGCAGGGATATTGCTTTTAGAATATCAATATCCCTCGAAATCAAGTCACTTTTTGTAGCTATAGAAACACCAAATCCATATCGATCAATAAGCTCCAATGCACCTCTTGTCAACTTGAATTCCTTCTCAAACAGATTGTACGGATCACTCATTGCACCAGTCCCGATGACACCAGACCTCCGTTTGGATTTAAGTTCACGGGCGATTAAGGCAAGGGCATTTTCTTTTGCCCTTACCTCATCAAAATTTTCTACTCCATAGCATTCACTACGACTGTCACAGTAAATACAACCATGGTTACAGCCCTTGTAAATATTCATATTATAGTTGCAGCCAAACCAAGGATTGTTTGCAGCATAACCAGATATAATTGTTTTCGCGGGAATAAACTCCATATTACAAACCCTTTTCTTCAAGGAACTTTATAAACTTCTTGTCCGAAAATATTTCATTGGTTACAAATTTACCGTCATAGAAAAAGCTATATGTAGTAAATGGTGAAGGTGCATCCTGTGCCTGCATTTTTGTTTCATACTTTATCAAAGAAAAATTAACACCTCTTGCCTGAGCAATTTTCTCTATCCAGGGAGCATACTTTTCATTGTGGGGACACTGGTTCGAATAATATAATACCAGGCCTGGCTTATCAATAACACCTTCTTTACAACAGTCTTTAAATCGCGGCTTTTCTCCATCTTTTTCAAAAGGCAGGTACAATAATTCAAAATAGGGTTCTGCAATGTCACATATTTCAAAGCCTTTATACTTTAAGTATTTAGGATCAGATAAAAATGGCATTTTCTTTTTTGAGGAAAGAATACAAAGACCTTTCTTCCCCTGTGATATTGCATCATTGATGCATTCTTCTAGCAGTTTATTGGCGTAGCCTTGCCCTTTAAATTGCCCCGAAACCCAAAAACAGTTTATAAACATATAATTGTCTGCTACGATTGGACACCACGCATTTTCAGCCGGCATATATTCAATGAATACCTTGCCACGAACATTCAGTTTTTTAAACACCACGCCATCATGATAACATTCTTTGAGCCATGCCTTTTTAGATGATACACAAAGTTCACCTTTTTTATCAGTAATCGCACAGCAAATATGCTCCGTATCAATATTCGTATGGGTAACACTAATGATATCCATTTTCCCTACCTCACTCCACTTATAGATTTAAAGGGATGTATATATGCTTTAATGAAATGATGATAACATAGACAACTTGACAACTATATGTCATATTATAAATATTTTTTCAAACTTTCTTCCAATTTTCGCTTTATAATCTCCCGAACGTGACTTGGCTCTAAAACCTCTGCATCCATACCATATGACAATACATATCCATATACCCATTCATCCTCAGGAAAAGTCATCGTTACCGTAAAGCTCCCGTCTGGATTTTTCTGAATACTTCTTTGATCAAATTCATCATAAATTCTATAGGCCATCCTTTCTTCAATTTTTACCACCAGTGTCACCATTCTATCGTTGTAAGATTGAAAACTGCCCCAAACATCATTTGGTGTCTCCCTTTGAAAGCTTTCATTCAAGGTACATAGATTCTTCATTCGTGTCATTTTAAATATCCTAAAATCTTTATGAACTCTGCAAAAACCATAGAGATACCAGCTACGTCCTTTAAAGAGAAACTTTATAGGCTCAACAGTTCTTTCCGTCTTTTCCCCATGAGAACTATAATAATCAAAAGTCACGATCATGGGATTCAAAATGGCTGCTTTGAGCTTATTAAACTTTTCTCTCTCACTGATATCACTCCCCCAATGGGAAAAATCAACATCAATCCAACTCAAAGCTTGCTTGTTGAAAAAAACACTTAATTTGTTGAGTACAGGCTCTATATCAGGAAACTTCACGGCATGTAAACCTTGTAAGCTCATCAGTATTTCCTTCTGTTCCTGCTCAGAAAGCATAGATTTATTGAGAACAAATCCATCAATAAGACGAATACCACCGCCCTTTCCCTTGTTCGTGTAAATAGGTATACCGGCAGCTGAAAGCGTATCAACATCACGATAAACGGTCCGTGTAGATACTTCAAAGTGCTCAGACAATTCCTTTGCTGTTATTGTCTTTTTATCAAGCAAAATATATATGATCTCAAATAACCTGTTAATTTGCATAATTTATCACCCAAATATAGTATAGCACAATGATATGACAATGGGATGTCATATTAAAATGTAAAAAAAATAAGCCAATCAGGATTAGCAATTTATAAGACTGCCTCATATGATATTATATCGACTTCTGTTGACCGGATATTGTGTTATCGTCCGTAATTTCAAGAAGAAAGATATAAAAGAATGGAGGTAATATTTATGTTTAGACAGCAACCACGAATCCCACAAAACTGTCCACCAGCTTTTCTGGGCCGATATACCGTTGTGCCTGGCGATACCTTCTTTACCATCGCCCTCATGTTTAGGGTAAGAATAGAGGCTTTGGCAGTGAATAATCCACATATTTCAAACCCTAATCTCTTATATCCTGGGGATGTTCTTTGTGTTCCTGGTCTCATACCTTACCCCTGCTCTATTATTTTAAAACCTTTAGTTCGTGTACCATTTGGAACAGGAGGTGTGGCTTATGTGCATTTTGCTCCTCAAGGAGGTCAGGCCATAAGCTTTTTGGCCACATTGCCGCAGCCCCGAATGTTCGGTAATTTTGATATCTATACGGCTGAAGTATTAATACCTGATATTGGAGGCTTTGGTAATCAATTATTTCCAACACCACAAGATCCACCGACTTGGTCAACAAGGGTTGAATTACCTACAGCTGCATCGATTATTCCAAATTCACGGGTAGTCATACGACCTTCAAATTCCCTCACTGGGGTATCTGGCACAGCAACCCTTGAAGCTATAATCCGAGGTGGAAGCTGCTACTTACAATTATAATAGAAATCAAAGAACTCCTTATCTTTTTAAGGAGTTCTTGCTTTGACACGAAGGATTTCTTCTTCATCCATGCTGCAAATGATGATAATACATCATTCTAGTGATATGCGCTATAAAGCCAATTCATATGCCCCTAGGCATATATATCAGAAAACTCAATATTCATTCTTTCTATATAGTCTGAGTTAATAATATCTCTGTGTTTTCCTTCATTACTATCCGTTATGCTAATTGCTTCTCTATCCATGCTATTCATTATATTTCTTTAAAAAAGAGGTTCCAGTACATCTGCCATTCTCTTCCCAATGGCTTCGTAGCCTAGACTATTTGGGTGTAATCTGTCAGGAGACATGAATGTTTCAGCGTTCAGTTTAAATAAGTCATAGGTAGGAATATATATTGCCCTTCTGTCAATTTCAATAAGCTGCTGTGTATTGTAGTTCCAATCCATGAGTAGGCTAGTCTCTGAAGCCGTCTCCTCTGTATAATTCAAATTGTATAGGCCTAGAAAAACTATAATTCCCTTTGGATTTATTTCTCGTATGGAAATAATAATCTCCTTTAAATTTTCCATATATTCCGAAGAAATATTGCCATAGGACTGATCCCGCTGCACTACATCTTCCCTTTGTACAGCCCTTAGATCATTTCCTCCAATGGAAAGAAAAATCACCTTTGCCTTTTTTACCCCCTGCTTTATTTTAGGGTCTGTCAGTTGTTCAGCTAGACCTCTAGATTTCAGGCCTTCTACCGCTGCATTGTTGAGCGTAATGTCCACACCCTTTGATGCTTTTAAATGCTCCACTACGTTTTCTGCAAAACCTTTTCGTTTTTCATCTCCGGTCCCTCTTCCTAGGGAATCACCTAACACAAAAAACTCCAGGTTATCTTCACTTAACTTGATATTCTCACTTATTTCCCCCTCTTCTTTTTGACTTTTCTCCTGTACTACCTCGCTTTCCTGCACTTTTCCTACACCTACCTGAAATGCCTTGTAAAAGCCTGCAGCAAACATTCCAAATCCAATCACAAAACAAACAACAATGGTATACCAAATTATTTTCTTGTACATTACTCGGCCTCCTTATGCTAATATGTCTTGTTTTGTAAATACCAAAAAAGCAATGAATATAGAGACAGCAGCCCAGCCGAATAATACCATGGTGGAAAACATCATACTAAGCCCTTCTATCCGCTGAAAAGAACCAGATATAAAATACGTTAAATTTAAGTTTACCGTAAAAATATATCGCGTGAATTTCCAATCTGCTATGAAAAAACTTAAAAAGTTTCCACCTATTAAAGTAGCCATCATAATTCCAATTGAAGCAGAGGTACTCTTCACTAAAACGGAGACCATCAAAGAAATACATCCTATGACAAAGGACACAAAATATCCAATGGAATACACCATCAAAATGTACTGCCATTGTGTAACACTTATCACTGCTGAAGTATCCAGCTGATCCCTTACAATTCGAAATCCTGTGATTACTGGTTCATTAAAACCACCGTATCGAAACAGAATCATGGATACAATAAAGGATATCAGTGCAATCAGTAATATAACGATCATCTCCAGTGCCACCAAAGCCAAAAGCTTACTTAAAAGAATTTTCCATCTCGGTACTGGTCTTGTAAGTAAGAGTTTAATGGTGCCAGTATTCACTTCCCCAGACACAATATCCCCCGCCAATAAAATGATGAGCAAAGGTAAGAATAAAAAAATGGATTGTTCAACGAATCGTGTCATAAACCGGCCTGCACTAGAGTTAATGGGACTAACATCATTGTCCAGATAAAATTGCAGTTGCTCTGCCCTTACCTTCAAAGAAGCTTTCCCTTCCTCTGGAATATATGGATTTTCTAACCTCCGCTCTAAATCCGATAGTTGTTGCTGGATAAGGCTTTGCCAGTTTTCTGCATTCTCAATACCAAATCGCTTTGCCACTTCATCTTTCGTCCGCTTTAATGTGTAATGTTCTCCATAGGCAAAGAGGGAAATAAGTACAGCCAAAATTCCTAATATAACATATAATCTTTTCTTTAATAAAACCTTCATGACTTCATTTTCTACTAATTTAAGCAATTTCATCACCCTCCGTAATTTGGAGGAACAGCTCCTCTAATGATTTTTGATGTTTATGTACATACTTTATACCGACGCCCTCCTGAAAAAACACGCTATTTATTTCTTCTATAAGACTCTCCTCCACATATGTGCGGAAGCTATTTTCTTCTATGGCAGTAGGCTGTATACTCCATCTTTCCTGTAGTATGCTTATGGCCTTGTCCCTATTGTGGACTTGCCAGGTGATAGACTGTTCATTCAGCAACTCTTTTACCTCTAGCTTTCTCACAATCCTACCTTTCTGAATAATGACAACTTCATCACATATCATCTCAACCTCTGAAAGAAGGTGGCTTGAAACAAATATGGTCATGTTTTCTTCATGGGCGAGCTTTGTAATCAACTTTCTAAATTCATTGATTCCAGCAGGGTCTAACCCATTGGTCGGCTCATCTAAAATCAATAATCTTGGCCTTTTTAAAAGCGCCTGGGCAATACCCAATCTCTGTTTCATCCCTAAAGAATAAGTACCCACTTTATCTTGTATACGATTTGTTAAACCTACGAGGGACACCACCTCTTCAATACGCTCTTTTGTGATTCCTTTTTCCATGGCCCCTAAAAAAGTAAGATTTTCTAATCCAGACATATATTCATACATTTCTGGATTTTCAATAATGCACCCCACATTAGACATTGCTTGCACAAATTCTTTTGATATTGAATGGCCACAGATTTTGATGTCTCCCGACGTTGGACGAATCAATCCTACAATCATTCTTAAGGTCATTGTCTTTCCGGCTCCATTGGGGCCTAGAAATCCAAAAACTTTTCCCGACTCTACATAAAAGTCCAGTCCTTTTATAATAAGACGCCCTTTAATTTTTTTGGTAACATCTTTTACCTCTAAGATCCGATCTCCCAATAATTTCCACCTCTCCCCTTCATGTTTTTACCAAATATGGGTCTTTTGAATTCAGCAGCATTTGCAACCTAGCTTTATCTTTCTTCAGTTTTACCTTTCTTTCATATCTACATACCCATTTTATAGCTTAGAAATCTAATACAATGCACTGCCTCCTAATGACGATGAATGCTTCAACTGAATAACAGTACAGAAGAACCCCCTCACTTTTACACACTCTCTAAATACATGTGCGGCCCCCTAAAAATATAGGGGGCCGCGGCAAAAGTTTTATATTTTTCTCTTTTATGATCATCTTCCAATTAAATCCTGGTTTCTTACAAGGGGCTCATTCAGAACAATATTTCCTAAGGTTTCACCAGTCTTACCTTCTACCAAAATTTGAACGCCCTTAATGGTATTAAATTCTGTAAGTGTGTTTACGATTGAATACAATGTCATGGTTTCTCCTGCACTTCCACCTGAATGATTCGTGATAAACTCCTTGGAAAAATCTACAAAGCATATGCCATTCTGTATATATATATTCAGGAGCCTTGTACCAGATGGTATTGATGAAGCAAGATTCGTGGTAGGTCCTAGGATCAATGCCTCAACTGCAGCTCTTGCCGTACCCCCACCCACTACTGAAATGTTTCTTTGCTCCAGCTGCAGTTTTTCTGCATGATTATCTGGGAAATACAGCTTTACTTGAAGTTCCTTATTTTCCCCAGGTGTAAAAAGAAAATAGCTTACAGGAAAATTGGAATCTTTAAGTTCTAGGAGTTTCTCAAAGCTTACCACTCCAATACCTTCTTTTATTACCCTGACTTCATAGTAGTTACTGTTTATATCATCATATCTGACAGTGTATTGTTTACGTCCATCCTTTGTAATTTCTACCTTCTGAATAAAAGCATTAACAGTTGTCGCTACACCCTGCTTATCAAATACCTTCTCGCCCCAAAATGTTCCAGCTACCAGTGGTGTCTGAATCAAAGTAATTTTGTTGAATTTGGAATCAAGCATGACGCTTTCAACCTTTTCCTGAACTATTCTATTCCCAGTAATCGTGTATTTCAAACGAATACTTCTATCTAATTTGCTTTCTCCACCTGAAGGGTCCCCTACTTCACCACTGATTATATACTCTCGTTTCTGACTTTCATCTATGATATTATCAATTTTCATTTGATGACTATATTCTGCAAAACCATCGTACATCCACACAAATCCACGGGTCCCAGGGAGTAATGCTGATAGTTGTTGTTTTTCATACTTGGTATCATTTATACTTGCTACCTTGGTAAAAGTATTCCACCCTACCTCCTTATTCAACAACTCAGAAATTGCCCTTATTGGTACATAGGTGACGCCTTTAAATAAGAAATTATCTACATTCACTCTATTACCGTTAACTTCAAGTTTAACCAAATTTCTATGAACTACTATCGATTCACTTATATCTACCGATACTACGTTTATTACCAACGCTCCAACTAAAAGCAATCCTAATAAAATAGCAAATGGCTTTTTCATGATCTCCACCTCCTTGTTGTTTATTTTATACCCTATTCATATGGAAATATAGTTTCCAGTTGTTTCCTAATACTAAGTAATGATAAACACTGAGGGATACACTTTCATTCAAAATACGATCATTATAATGGGCATAAAGGGACAAGCAATTCAACTTGTCCCTTTATATCTTATTCTTTTATATTTACATATCTGCTTTGCTTACTTTACGAAGTCTGCCTTTGATGGTCATCTTCTGTAACTCTTGAAAAACCATCTCACCTTTATTATTTAATATTTCTACAAATGTAGATACATCCACTATATTGATAATTCCGATATCTGCCGCTGTCATGCCTGGTATGCTACATAGTGTACCCACAATGTCCACTGGCCTCATCTTTGTTTTCTTACCAGCGTTGATATGTAATTTCATAATTTCTTTGCTCAACGGTGCGCCTTTTGTTTCTTTAATTTCAGGCGTAGTATTTATTTTTTCATCAAATTCCTGTCTGGAATGATTCACATCTTCTTTCTCAGGTCTTTGTTTTAAAGGAATCTCTTTGCCAATATATTGATGTATATCCTTTAAAAATTTATCTTCTCTTTGTGTTACAAAAATAATGGCTCTACCCTCCCTGAATGCCCGTCCAGTTCTTCCAATTCTATGGACATAGCTTTCTGGATCTTGTGGTATATCATAGTTGATGACAAGTGAAATGTTATCTATGTCTATGCCTCTAGCTGCAACATCTGTTGCTACCAAATATCTGAAATGACCTTTTTTGAAATCATTCATCGCCCTTAATCTATCCCGTTGTTCCATGCCACCATGAATTCTTTCACAAGTATACTCCATATCTGCCAGTTCAAAGTAAACCTCATCTACCTTTTGTTTTGTATTGCAAAATATGATACAACTGTCGGGGTTTTCTATGATCGTTATATCTCTTAAAAGATCAATCTTGTCTCTTTCTTCTATGGTGTATCTTTCTTGACTAATTCTGTCAGTCGCTGCATTTTGTTCTTCTATTTCAACGCGTATAGGCTCTTTCATATACTTATCACATAAAGTCTCTATGTCTTTTGGCATTGTGGCTGACAACAATACCGTCACACGTTCTTTTGGCAATCTGTTTAGGATTGTTTCTAACTGCTCTATAAATCCCATATTGAGCATTTCATCCGCTTCATCTATGACAAGGTATTTTATTTTTGAGGTGTCGAATGTTCCTCTTTCGATATGATCTATAATACGTCCTGGTGTGCCTACTACCACATGGGTTTTTTGTTTTAGTTCCTTTTCCTGGATATAGAAAGGGGATTTCCCGTATATGGCAGGCACCTTAATTCTTTTAAACCTACCGATATTAAACATATCTTCTTTAACCTGGATAGCAAGTTCTCTTGTTGGTACAATCACCAATGCCTGGGGTTTATTTTCATCCCAATCTACCAATTCGCAGATAGGAATGGCAAATGCTGCAGTTTTTCCGCTCCCTGTTTGGGACTTTACTATAATATCCGTCTGCTCCAGTATAGCTGGTATAACCTGTTCTTGAACCCTTGTAGGATTTTCAAAATTTAACATACGAATTGATTTTAACAACTCATCACTTAATGAATAATCACTAAAACTTGATTTGATCATGTAATCATCTCTTTCTTTATATATCTATTGCACTTTTTGTTAATCAGGTGGAAAGACCCGCTCAATGTATTTGTAGAAATTCTCCAGTTCTGATAAAGCCATGGGGGGAATGAAATGGTCTATCATTATCATCCTTCTCTCTTAAGTCAGTTTGATCATGGAAAGGTAAGCATAGTACTCAACACCCTTAGTATATCCCTATTGTTCAATAAACTTCTATGATAGCATCGTAAAATCTTATCTCGTCGCAAAAACAGCAAGTAAGAATGATCCTTATTTGCTGTAAATTCCACTTTCTAATGTGTCTAGTTTTTGCTCATTTCATAATAATCCATTGTAGCAGTCTCCTCAAAACCACAGGATATATAAAGCTTTAACGCATTTTTATTTTTTACAGCCACTTGAAGCATGATATCCTTTGCATTTTCTTCTTTTAACTTTTCTATTGCCCAAGTCAAAATCTCTCTTCCATACCCTTTTCCTCGATATTCAGGAAGTACTCCTAAGCCATAAATACCGCCAATACCATCACTTATTTCTAAACGAACTTTTCCTATTATTTTATCATCGATTTCTGCCAGGTAAGTCATTGAACCATACTTTTCATCGTCCTCAGGCATAGACATGTTTTCTTCTTTAAATTCTATATCAAAATATATAGCGTCTTGTCCTGCAATCTCCTTTGCGTCTTTGTTCGTAGCTTTTCTTAAGACAAGATGGCTTGCCAACAAATCATTTTTTACGTTACTTTTTAAAAACATTTCGTATTCTGAATGGGCATAGGTAGCGCCTGTATACTTTATAAACTCCAGTCCGGAAACAGAATGGTTATCACTTAGCAGAAGCATTTTTTGCGATTCTCTCTTACTCCACTCATCACTAACTAAAGAAAATAGCCTTTTAAACACACCTCTTCTCCTGTACTCAGGGTGCACCATCCCATTTACTTCAATCGCTTCTCCACCAAAGTTACCTATACCAATATAGCCAATAAGCTTGCTCTCATCATAATACATGAACTCATTAATATTGTTTAAACTTTCGTCTTTTTCCGCCCTACTTAGCTTATAATCAAGTTCTAGCTTTAGTGCCGTTTGATCCACTTCTGCACAAATTTTTTGAAGATGATGGATATCCTCATAGTCACTTTCGTCTAACTTTTCTGTTAGCTTTATAGTAAGGTTTATTCTCTCCCCCATGTCTACTGTTCCTCCCCCTTGATATATCTTCAACAAGCCTTGCCACATCTTTATCTAAAATGCCTATTCTGTATGTACATGACTTCTTTGCAGCATGTTTTTCTTTTTCAAAGTTGCTTCGTATAATATAACTGTCGTTGCGATACCCACATTTAAGGAATCACAGTCCCCAAACATTGGTATTTTGATACCCGTATATTTTTTTTCATACCATTCTTTTGAGATACCATATCGCTCACTACCAACGACTACAGCAACTCTGCCATCAAAATTTTCTTCATAGTAATTTTTGTCCGCTCTCGTATCCGTCAATACTATCCTAAAATTATTATCCTTGAGCCACCGAAATACATCTTCATACTCTGTTTCTACTACGGGTACTTTAAAGCATGACCCCTGACTGCTTTTTATGTATTTAGGATGTGTCAGCCTTGTTTTTTTATTACAAATAATCACTGCTGACACATCGGTTCCATCCGCCGATCTCACAATCGTTCCTACATTACCAGGAATCTCAAGTCCATCCAGAATCACAACAAGTGAATTTTTCTCTATAACCAATTCTTCTAGCTTCTTTCTGGGATATTTACAAACCGCTATAATCCCTGCTGAATTTGCCTTTTCACTTATCTGGTCAAAGACCTTCTTGGATGTTAGATATACTTCTAACTCCAAATTTGAATCCATAATCCCTTCCAATAACATGATAGATTCGTTTGAGTTCATCTCATCAGTGCAGACTATCATATGTTTTATTTGAACTTGATATTTATATGCAAATTGGATTGCCCACACACCCTCAACAGGAACAAGCAGCTCTGGATTGGGCTTAGAATTTTTGATGATATGTTCCACTTGAACAATCACTCCGTGTCTATTCCCTGCATACAAAACCCTTTCATTATATTTTTGTTTTATATATCGATTTCGACCCTCAGCATCTAATTCCAAATAGCTCATTTAGCTGCAAACCTCCTAGTATGTAATAGTTATTCTGTATTTTTTTCTATCCTCACCATGCTCCACATATATAGTGTACGCATGTTAGGATATTGTAATCGATGAAAAGAATGTTTATGAATTTCTTGCTTTTAGCTTTAGTGATTTCTTTGAAAAACACTGCTATATCCTTCGCCTAATCATTACATGCTTTTCGCAACAGTTCATGTTTGATTGATTCGACTGCTCAATACAGTGATATTAAGGGATCTTTTTTGTGTATTTTAGAAACCCATTCTCAGCCTTTAACTCAATCATTCCTACTTCATTCAAATATTCAACATATGACCTTAACATTCTTTCTATGACCATATATTTATATATGCTCTTTCCTCGAATATTAAATTCTTTCATTGAAGCCCTTACAATATCCTCCATTGGCATAGCGCCTTCTATAACAGCGTACACACCTTCCGCCCTACTCTTATAAAAATCCATATTATCCTTTATGAGTTGTGTAATATCATCATAAATTCCCTTATGGGCCACAATATATTTACTACATTTCAAATCATAAAGTTTATTCTTGCTTTTCAAATCTTCACTGAGTATAAAGGCGTAGGGTGTTTTAGCGCCTGCCATGACTTCATAGCTTATGAGGGCATCTCCTATATAAGCAACTTCGTCAGGAGTGATCACGCATATATGGGCAGGACTGTGTCCCGGTGTATGAAGAATTTTAAACTTGATTCCACACACAACGATTTGATCTTGATGATCTAAAATCATAATATCTGTTTTGCAAACCATATGTCCATAATGTTTTTTTATATCAGATAATGTTTGGCTGCTGTAATAAACCTTGAGATTCACCGTCGAACTGCAAATAAAAGCCTCATAGGCCGGCATAGCAATGATACAATCATATTTACCTTTTAAGTAGGCATTATTTCCTATATGGTCTACATGGGCATGACTGCATATAATACCAACTACTTTAAAGTTATTTTTTTCAAGAAGCTCTGCTATTCCTTTTTGTTCCCCTTCTGCCCATCCCGAATCCAACATGATAATTTCTTGATCATTTACTTTATAGAAAGGTATGTATGACATTCCAGTGTCAATGTAATATGTATTTCCTTGTACCTTCTTCATCTCCATATCATTCGCTCCCAGCTTGTTGTCTATGATTCAGTCTTTTTCTCCTACATGCACTTTGCATTGATGGAAATTATCTACATTATACCATATATCGCCAAGACTTTTTATCATAAGCCAGGGAACTTTACAATTCAACATGGCAAGGACGGTTCTATGGCCTGCCATAGGAGAAATGAAAAAGAACTTCCCATTATAAGAAGTTCCTTTAACACGATCATTATCTTTTCTCTATCAACCTGCCCTGCCATTCTATTTCTATAAGTCAAAGCAGTGATTTAAAGGTCCCCTGCCTTTTCCTAAATCTAGATTGTCTTTCAAAGCGCCAGTAATATAACCTTTTGCATCATTTACGCTCTGCTCAATATCAAGACCATTTGCAAGATTGCAGGCAATGGCAGACGAAAGGGTGCACCCAGTGCCATGGGTATTGGGGTTATTTATTTTTTTCCCCTTAAACCAAATAGCCGTACCCCTTACGTACAGCAAATCATCTGCACTTTCAGCAAGATGACCTCCTTTTATGAGGACGCAACCTTTAAGCATTTTCGAGATAACCTCGGCGGATTTTATCATATCCTCCGTACTTTCAACCTTAAATCCACATAAACCTTCTGCTTCTGAAATGTTTGGAGTAATAATATCACCTAGGGGCAATAGCTCATTTATAAGAGTGTCCATGGCATCTTTGCTAATCAAAGGATGGCCACTGGTAGAAAACATTACAGGATCAACGACTATATTCTTTGCTTTATATTCCATAAGCTTCTTTGAAATAACCTTGATGATTTCTACAGAAGATACCATACCTATTTTAATTGCATCGGGATAAATATCATTAAAAATGCAATCCATCTGCTGTCCTACAAATTCTGGTGAAACCTCTACAACGCCATAAACACCCGTTGTATTTTGTGCAGTTAATGCGGTTATTGCACTCATTGCATACATTTTATGGGCAGTAATCGTTTTAATATCAGCCTGTATTCCAGCACCGCCACTGCAATCCGAACCAGCAATTGTTAAAATCCTTTTCATTATATCCACACCATTTCTATTTAAATTTCTACTATCTGCTCTGATAACCTGCGCAAGTTTTCAGTGGCCTTACGAATATCTGGTTTTGCAAAAATTGCTGATATCACTGCTACACCGTCAATACCACTGCCCTTTAATTGTAAAATATTTTCTTCACCAATCCCACCAATTGCAACAACGGGAATGGTAACAGCTTCACAAATTTGCTTCAGTCTCTCATAGGTTACGGTATCGGCATCATGCTTTGTCGAGGTAGCAAATACTGCCCCCACGCCTATATAATCAGCACCACTTTCCTCCGCCAGCACCGCTTGTTCCACTGTAACTGCAGAAACGCCCATGATTTTGTCTGCACCAATGAGGGATCTTACATCCCTTGCATCCATATCACTTTGTCCGATATGGACACCATCAGCATTGGCAGCCAGTGCCACCTCAACATTATCATTGATGACAAAGGGAACTCCATATCTCTCTGTCAGCCTTCTGATTTCCTCAGCTTCTTTAAGACATTCATCGAAGGTCATTTTCTTTTCACGGAGCTGCACAAATGTTGCTCCCCCTTGAATGGTATCTTCAATCTGTCTTATCAAGCTGTTTTCTCCAAGCCAGGATCTATCTGTCACAACATATAAACGCATTGCTTGTTTATCTACCTTCAATTTTCATACCTCCACGAAGCATCTGTTTTGTCATCTTGCTCATGAAATCTATGAGAAAGATTTTGAATGAGGATGTTCCCCCATCAACCCCTTTCATCCTGTCAAACGCTAGCTCTCCACAAAGTCCAAAAGCGCATACGGCCGCTGCAGTTGCTCCCAAGATATCATCATCATTGGCCCCGCAAAAACTGCCTATTACAGTTGTCAGCATGCAGCCTGTTCCAGTAATTTTGGACATTATAGGATGACCATTTCTTATGATGTAAGCTTTTTTACTATCGGCTACGATATCAATCGCTCCTGTTATGGCAATCACTGCATCAGTTTTTTTACTCAGTGCTTGAGCAAAACTCACCACTTCATCAATATTACTGTCGTGAACCACATCATTTACGTCTGCATCAACGCCTTTGGTCGTACCGCTCCCTTCATAAACAGTCTTTATCTCAGAGATATTTCCTCTTATGACTGCAAACTTTACTTCCTGTAAAAGCTGGAACACCGTTTGGGTCCTAAGCTTTGATGCCCCTGCTCCTACGGGATCAAGAATAACTGGGTGTCCCAGTTCATTGGCCTTTTTTCCCGCTTTAATCATAGACGTAATGGTTCGTTCATTTAATGTGCCAATATTAATCACGAGAGAATTACAGATTGAGGTGATCTCTTCAACTTCATCAATGTCATCAGCCATAATCGGAGAACCCCCGCAAGCCAATATGATATTGGCACAGTCATTTACAGTTACGTAGTTTGTGATTGAATGCACCAGTGGTGTTTTAACAAATACGGTTTCCAAAATCTTTTCAAACATATTTTTCTCCTCCATTCACCAAAATAGATATTAAAATATGGGATATACCATGTGGTATATCCCATTAAGAGCGTTAATGTAATTCCTACGTTGGCATTATCCAAATCAGGTATAAGGGTCGAAGCTATATTCACTTCCTCTCAGCCTGTATCACAAGCTCCCCTAGCTATTCAATTGCATTCAATATATCATATAGAATTTTCTTTGTCAAAACCCATGGTATGGTCTACCTTTGTTCATTTGCCAGTACATGATAAATTATTTTTTATCGATATCTAGTACTGTAACTTTCTTAATGACTACATCTTCCTTAGGAAGAGATACTTCTCCAGTATGAGGATTTTGTCCTACAGGCGTATTGGCTACTTCCTCTAGGGTATCTTCCCCCTCTATCAGCTTGCCGAATGCTGCATATTTGCCATCAAGAGAGCTTACTTCTCCATCCATTATAAAAAACTGACTACTCGCAGAGTTGAGATCACTACTCCGTGCCATAGATATTATACCTTTCGTATGCTTTAGTGTATTCTGTGAAAACCCATTTTCCGCAAATTCACCCTTGATGTGCTTTCCAGATCCACCGGTACCATTTCCATTGGGGTCACCACCTTGGATCATAAACCCTTCAATGATTCTGTGAAATTTTAACCCGTCATAGAATCCAGACTTAGAAAGATTAACAAAATTTTCCACGGTCTCAGGAGCAAACTCAGGGTATAGTTCCAACACCATTTTGCTTCCATCTTCCATCTCTATCTGAACCCTAGGATGTTCACCATTACTACTAATCGGAGGACTATCACTGTTTTGTTTACTGCTGCATCCTGTAAGCAATAAATTCATTGCAAATATAGCCATCACGAGTAAGGCAAATCTTTTCATGTAAATTTTCATCATAGTTCTACCTCCATTACCATCTTATTACTTCTACATTAAGTATTATATCACACCCATATTTTCCTACATAGTAGAAGTTCAAGTTTGTTTATTCTGCCACCCTGTTTCAAAAGAACAAAAAGACATGGAGGCCACCGAAATCTCCCCCCTGTCTTGCTTATTACCTGTCAATTGTATTTACTGCATGCTTTTGATCCGGCGTTTTCCTCGTCCAGATATATGTCGACACGATACTAGCGATAGTTACTAGCATGATCTTAAAAAACATTTGATTAATAACGAATAACACCGAAAATCCTATACTTAACCAAATCAAAAGTATCGCTTTTTTCTTCGCTTTTACAGGTATTCCATTGCCTGAAGCATAATCTTTAATATATGGGCTCAAATGTTTGTTCTCAAGTACAAAATGGTATAACGCTGTACTGCTTTTCAAATAACAAGCAAGGGTAATAAGTAGAAAAGGTGTTGTCGGCAAGATCGGCAGGACAATCCCAACAACTCCCAACCCTAAGCTAATCGTGCCAATAGCTATTAACAGTATCCTTTTCATCTTTCACCACACTTTCTCTATCTTCTCTCATCGATTTCTTTCACGATTCTAACGATAAGGTCATTTACCTCAAATTCCCCTCTTTTACTGATCATTTCTATTGTCGCTACAGAAGACATCGTTTTAAAAAGTATGGGATTCTTTAATTTGCTGAATTTAG
Organism: uncultured Anaerosolibacter sp.; assembly: GCA_937948705.1. The sequence continues at coordinate 19,960 of CALECF010000063.1, forward strand.
GTGATAAATTTAAAAAGAATTCTTTTACAAAGGGATATTCCTTCACTAGGTCTCCAATAATCGTATCTTTTGTGATTCCATACTCGTTTTCTAGTCTAGCATGTTCTATCTCATTATGTCTAGATCCTTCTTTTTTATCATTCCAGGATAGAAGTCTCTGACTTCCTGTTAGATTTCTAATTCGTGTGACGTCCTGCATCATTTCCAATATACCTCTAAAGTTCCCCTCTTCGTCCCTTACAGCATTGTAAATAATATAGATAAACTTTCCACCCATTTCCAACCAAAATTCAGCTTCATCCTGTTCGCCTGCTCTGAAGGCTCTGATGATTTCCTCAACTGTATCCACACTCTCCCTTGGATGGCAATTCTGAACCTCTCTTCCGATAACCCCTGCACTCCTCGGAAATACTCTATGCTTGGTGTCGCTGTAAAACTTCACAATTTCATTCTCATCCACAAAAGACAGGTCTACCTGAAGATGCTTGAAGATGAGATTAATCTGTTCAAGGGTCAACTTTCCCTGGCTTACATCCAGTACATCCTTATTCGAAGACAGGGTAAGCAGACCGTGTTTTTGAAGGACATTTGTTAAATCTTTCATTAGTTCATTATTTGAAGAAGAAACATCATCTTTGCTTAATTCATTTTTATAAGGCAGTGGAGATTGGATTAGACAATAGCCGATTTCATCATCTCCTTTTCTCATTTGAACAAAATCTTCATCATATAAGAGTTCCATAGCTGTTGGATAGAGAATCTCTTCTTCTTTCATCATCATATCCTGCACCATTTCAATGACTTCCCCTTGAAGCTTCAAAAATTCCTGGTCCTCACCGGCTTCTAAATAACCCTTGGCTTTTTTAATAATACCTCTGATGTTGTTCTCCAGTGTCCACATTACTTTTGATGGCTTATCAAACCCCCTGTTTTCTAAAGCTGGAAACAGCTGGTTTTGTTTTCTAGCAAAATGAATATTGATCTCACTCAATTGATCATAAAGTTCGGCCCATTGATTTTTAATATATTTTACCTTGAGCATTCCTCTCATCCGACCCAGGACTATTCGAATAGCATCTACCTCATCTAGATAAGTTCTGATGGGATGGCCTAATGGCAGTTCTAACTTGTTGGTCACCAAGAGTCCATCAAAAATTTCTAAAATTTCACCCATTCGCTCTGCAAGTACATCATCCGAAATGCCATACCTTTGAAGATACTGCTCACAGATGGCAAATTCCTGTGGTGTCACTTGATTAAAAGATGCCTTCATTTCTTTTTTTGCCTCTGCAAGAGAAATTCCTCCATTTAGATAGTTAATTTTTATAGTCATTATCTTTTCAATTTTTTTCTCATCAAGGTCCAGATACTCTCCCATTTTAATGTTTTCAAACTCAACTTTTATCATTTCTATATCCTCCCGTTTCCTCAATTTGCAAACCATTTATTCCATCATATGATTGTCACGTCTTGTCTTTCATGTATATTCCGATAATATCATGAAATAACAAGTCATTCTGTAACTGTTGTTACAGTTTTACAATATTATCTTTTGTTTTTTTAATGATAGGTTCGTTTTTTCAATCCATTTTCGTCCACACTCCTGTAGGATGTCCTTGAAATGAAAAAAGATCTGTAATCACTGTTACAAATCTTTTTAGATGCATGAACTAATTTTCATTGATGATAAACATTTCAGGTTTCAGTATAGTGATCTCCCTTTTGTTGAGCTTGATTAATCCGTCGACCTCCATCTTTGTAAGTTCTCGAGATACTGAAGGTCTTGCTATTCCTATTAACTCTGCAATTTCTGTTCTAGTGTTTTCTAGCTTAAAGGACAGGCTGTTTTGCCTTCGTGATTGTGCCTTTAAATAAATAAGCAACCTACTACGTACGTCCTTCTGAGATAAGATGAAAATCTTATTTCTCACATACTCCAATCGGTTGGATAGAAAAATAATGTAATTTAGATTAAAGGTGAAATTGTCCTTCAGCATTCGCTTTACTTGATCCATTGGAATATGCAATAGAACAGTTTCTGAAAGGGTTAAAAAACTATACTTATATATGGAACTTTCTAGAAAAAGCAAAGCTTGACCAAAACTTTCTCCCTTTTCTAATATCTTTAGTGTCAAACTTTCTCCAGAAGATTGGATCTGCTGAATACTCATGCTCCCTTCCAAAATAAAGCTCATCTTTTCACATCGATCTGTTTCTTGAACAACCAACGTATGTTTTGAATATGTCATAACTTCACAGGAACTATAATCTATCAGTGCATCGAGTTCCTTTATAGTTAAACCAGAAAAAAGATCGCTCTTCATCAATATTTCATTATAAGAAGCCATAAGTCCCCTCCATTATGTAACTGCCGTTACAGATTAAACATCCTAAAAATATTATACTACAACTAGAAATTCTGAAAAGCCATCAGGTTCACCTACAACAACCGGACCATCCCCCTTATGGCTATATACTAACCTTTTGCAAATAAAAAGAACTCACCCTAGAGTCAGTTCTTAATATACATAAACTATCCAATCTATCAATTATACTGTATCTACACGATACAATCTTACTATCTACTTAATAATTGGCCCTGGCGAAGGATATACCTGTCGACCAAATGCAGTATTCACAACAATTGCTGCCGATAAATAGATTCCAAAAATTCCTGCGATTAACAACGCCCACGCTGGTATAGCAGAATAAGTTTTTGGTAATATACCTAAATCCATTAACGTAATAAATGGCAGGGCTACATCCAAAGCCAGTACGATTAGTGTTAGTACCAGCGGAGTCTTAAAGAAAGCTGGCGTCCACATATACACCACAATGGTGAGTACTAACCATGCCCAACCATCGATATGGGCATCTAAGACAATCCCGCTATTCATTGCATTAAATTTCAGTATCATCTCAAGGCCGCCTACTAACATAAAAAATGCACTAAAGAATAAAAACGTGTTACCACCAGTGGTATTTCCACCCTTTAAATCAACCAAAGCAACTACAAATTGTACTACGAATCCTCCTAAAAGCCAACATCCTAGGAGTGGTAATGCTGCACTTGTTACTCTTCCTGATAATAATGCAAAGAAGCAGAAGCACGCTACTGCTAAGGCAACTAAGCCCGCTGGAGTTGGATTAGACCATTCTTTTGTTCCGTTTACCTGGCTCACTGTGACACCTTCTCTTTCATTGTATTGGTTTTAAATTTGGAGATAGGGTTAATTCTATCTCCCCACCAAGGATATTATAAGTAATTTTTATTCGTAAATCAACACTTTTCGACAGCTTATAAATAGTTCATGTATTCAGTATTGTGTGATAATATTTCATTCAAATTACCCTTATAGATTCCTAAAGACGCTTCCATGTTATTTACCGTTATTATGCTCCAAAAAAAAATTATCTTTACTCTCCTAAATAAGATTACCTCTTATCAAAATATATATACCTGCCTTTATGAGTGGGCTCACAATCATCTAGATCATTTGAATTCGATATTTTCCTTCCCTTGATTCTATGGTATACTGGTTCCAAAATACACGATCAAACATGGAGGTTCAGACGATGCAGATAACAGATTTAAAAGAATGTTGTTTGTCCTTAAACGGAACGAGAGAAGATTATCCTTTTGGCGAAGATGTTTTGGTTATAAAGGTTCTTTCTAAAATGTTTGCCCTTATTTCATTCAAGGATGGTACACTGAATCTTTCTTTAAAATGTGATCCTAAGTTGGCTGAACATTTTCGCCAGCAATACCCCTCTGTCATACCTGGATATCACTTGAATAAACAGCACTGGAATACCATCATCATTGATAACTCAATTCCTAAAGATGAAATCCTATGGATGATTCATCATTCCTATGAATTGGTTTTCAATAGCTTAACAAAGGCAGAGAAAAAAACACTATCATAAAAAGACAAAAAACACAAAGTAGCATACCATTATCCACATTTTTAATATAATGGTATTATATTATTAGTGAAAGAATCATGTATAAAGAAGGAAGTGGATTCATTTGAAAAAGCTATATGGCATTCAATTAGCTCTTCTTTTGATTGTTGGTATAGGGGCATTATTTGGAGGTATCATGGCCATTTCTGATCCTTCTGGAGTCTCCTATAGGGCATCAACAGATATGCTTAAAACAGGTCCTTTTACTAGTTTCCTCATTCCTGGTTTATTTCTAGTTTTTGTACTAGGTCTAGGACATCTCATAGCATTTATATTTGTGAAGTACGAATTTAAATTGCATCCTTATATTAGTGGTGGCGTTGGTTGCATATTGATGGCCTGGATCCTAATCCAGTGCTATATATTGCATGCCATTCATAGTCTACACATTACCTTCTTCTTTGTAGGTTTATTAGAAAGCTCAATTGCCCTATATATGCTTATTAAACTGAATCTATTTCCTTTTACAAATCAAGAGATACGACGTTGGCACTGATGATGATGCTGGGGAAAACTATTTTATGAAGGAGGTAGGAGTTCATCCTACCTCCTTCTATTTCCCAATCATCACGGTATACTCTAAATAGTTTATAAAAAACAAGAGTACTTATCACGGGACTTATATTGAGCCTATTTTAGGATATCACCCCATGGTTCCTACACAAGGGAAATACGGCGAAGTTCTTGACTATTCAGAATTTAAAGGAAATTCAAATTCTATGTCGAATTCTTCCTTAAGCTCTATTAAATAATTCTTATCATAAATAGGTTTGGGGGGATCGCATTGTCTATCATTGATACTCAATTTGCTCAAGAATTAGTCGAATTAATTCATAAGGAAACCAACCAAAATGCACATATTTTTGGTGAGGGCGGTAAAATTATCGCTACTACCCAGTCTGAAAGACTTGGAACCATTCACAGTGGTGCAAAGGATATTATGTCAGGTAAGATTGACCATATTGCTATAACAGAAGATATAGCAAAAACAATGAGTGGCACGAGACCTGGTTTCAGTGTCGGTATTCATTCAAAAAAAGTATGCATTGGTGCTATCGGAATTAGCGGGGATCCACAGCAAATGAAACCGATTGCAATGATCGCTGGTCATGTAATCATTTCGGAATATGAGAGAAGAACTTTTATGAATAGCATTAATCTCATGGCGAATACAATTAACAACAGTCTTCAAGAATCCTCAGCTGCCTTAGAGGAAATATCCTCATCTTCAAAGAAACAAGAAATAGTTGTTGAGGAATTAAACGAAAAGATATTTGAGGCAAAGGATAATGTAATGAAGACAAATCAAATCATCGATTTGATTCAAAAGATTTCGAAACAAACAAAAATACTAGGCATTAATGCTTCCATCGAGGCAGCTAGATCAGGGAATGAAGGAAAAGGATTTAACATTGTCGCTAACGAAGTTAGAAAACTGGCTGAAAGTACTGCTACTTCTGTGAACCAAATTGACGATATGTTAAAAACCATGCAAAACATCATTTTAACTATTTCTGAAAACATTCAAGCTTATAGCGTCTCATCTAAAGGCCGGACACATCTCGTTCAATCCCTATCTGGTGAGCTAGAGAATATATCCGTTTCTTTAGACAATTTCACAAAAATGCTTGTTTAAATAGGCTGGGGACTTGTTCTCATTCTTATACATAAACGCTCTGCAAGGCTTCTTATGCAGAGCGTTATTTTATTATACTTTACAAACAAATCGATGACGCGACGACCCTTAGACCTATGGTGTGTTACGGTGAGCAAGCATAAAACGAATCTAAAGTATGATTGTGTCAGCAAACCATTTACTATCAGAACTTTACCCTTTCCACATGTATCAATCTACAATAGGGTTATTAACTTACTAAGCTGAACTAGTTTTTCGTCTTCCAGGTATTTAATAACAGACTTCAAATATGTCTGATCCGTAATAATGGTTTTTGATAACGATTGAATCAGTTTCAAAGCCAAGTCATCATTCATACCTTTATTATAGGCTGCTAGTCCAACCAAGTTAAATTTTATTAAGCCATAGATCACACATAATTTCATATATGAAGTCCAAATGTCATTCAACTTGAAAAGTTCACTTCCATAAATGAATACGTAATTTACCAGGAAGTTCTCTAAGATATAAGATTTATTATCTAAGTATGGCTTTAAGTATTTTTCATAGTTTCCCCTGTAGTAACTTCCTAAATCCTTCTCTTTGACTCTGCCGAAGGCGTCTAGAACTTCCATTAAGCACTCTATATACCGCTTTGAAAAAAATCTGATGCTGTCCCCTTCCTTAAACTTCATGGAGAGTATTGTATTCAAATGATTGAACTGCTGTCCGTTTTGAAGTGGATGACTATTTTTCGTAGTTTTAAATCCACCCAGGTTAATAAGAGATTTTGCCTCTTTGATCTTCGATAGTACTTGTTCTTGACGAAAATCCGAAGTATCAATGACGTCTAAGACTTCATTCAAGAAGTAACCTACGATTGCTACTCTTTCACTTAACTCAATTGTTTGAGTCTGTAGTAGATCGATAACCACTGTTCTGATTTCCTTGACGATTTCTATTTGATTCAAATCTTCAATGGCAGGTGACACTACATATATGTCATTAAATTTTATAGTATCCATAACACCCTCGAATTCGATACCATTTTCATTTAGCAAAGCCAGCTCAGCAGCTATCGAACAAGACATTTCTAACCCACGTTCTATTACATCATTTGCTAAGATAATTGCTCGAGGATAACTTTTGCATGTTTTTGACAAACTTAGCTCTCCCAAGTTGGTGAATACTTCACAAAGATTACTCTGATTTAAAAATGGACACACCATTGCGCTATTTAGATTAATCATTGCAAAGTCGTCGTCACTGATGGATGTTTCATTTATTGAAAGTCCTGTCTTTACAATGTCTTTAATGATCGTATTTTCACTCTGAATATATTTCTGATAGGTGCTCTTATCTATGATTATTCTCCATCGTTCACAACAGGTTTCATAGCATTTATCTGGGTCACACCGAAACTTACTATAATACTTAGGTTGTAATACTTTAAATTGTCTATCAATCGCCATATTCTTACGTAATCTCCCTATTAGAATTTTTTCAATCTTCATGGATCTAGTACTCATCCATTTAATTGGATATCCTAGAGAACTGAAACCTTTGGACTATGGATAAGTCAACACACAACCTGGCTCTCCACAGCATGGATATAGTCCTCCGGTCAATGATTCTACTCTAATATCTCCCTTACCCTTTGCAGTGCAGCTCAGGATATCGGTCATCATCTAATTATACCATACTAAACGATTATCATGGTACAAGGGTACAGGTTGAGACCATGATCATCCCCGCATAACCAGGTCATTTGTTCAGTAATCTCAAACTAATCCATTCCGCTATAGTCTTATGCTGATTACCGTTTATTTTTTTGGGTATTTAGTTATTGGCAAAATGTATTTGTCGATGTTGCATCATATTCATGCAGCACTGGCTGTGCCTTTTGGTTAATCATTATAAGGAGGTACATATCGATGGTATGTAATTGTATTATGGCGGTTAAAATTGATCACAGGCATGAAAATGCAACTAAATTTCAGCACGTACTAACAAATTACGGTTGTTTAATTAAGCTAAGAGTGGGAATTCACGAGGCAGGAAACTTCTGTGCAGAAGAAGGCCTAGTTTTATTGCATCTAAGTGGGGAAGAGGCCGATGCTAAGGCATTCAAAGCCGAGCTAGAAGCAGTGGAAGGACTAACTGTAAGAACTATTTCACTGAATGATATGTAGTTAAAGATTATGTTGTGTAATAGCGTGGACCTTGGATAGGATGAGTTAACTCATCCTACCCAAGGTCCAACGTTATTTTGTCTAAAAACTTTTTTGGTCAATGCTATTCTGCTGAATGGTCCCATATCTATTCCACTCACCTTGACCTTCACAATTATCAGAATAGAGACCACGCAAAGTTGTGTGAAATTGCTGCAACAGTTATATTTTCTTGTTAACCATAGGCATAAACTATCGCTCATCATAACGAATCGCTTCTTCTGTTCTTGGTGTCAAATAATCATCTTCTTCCATAAGAACATGTCCAGATTCATAAGGCTGTCCGTCTAATCGAATATATACTCTAGAAGCATTAAAATACCCTCCGAAGGTAGTGGCAATACTGTTTAAGATCTGCCCCTCTAGGTATACCCCTGCATTCATTTCAGTGACTAGGTTTCTATTAAAATCAACAATGACCGACGAGTCTTCTGGATTATAAGTTATTTCATTAATCTTTACATTTTTTCCGATCGTAGGCTGTACGTCTTCTCCAGGTGATGCCTTCAACCTTGTTTGAAACAGCTCTCTTATATCATCATTCGTTTGAAATTGAACTTCCTCTTCTACAAAAGTAATGAACTCATTGTGGAAATCTGGATAATAGAATCGTATGATTTGACTATAGCTTGCATTCTCTTCTACTGCCTCCAATACAGTGACCACTTCAAATTCATCACTAGTAAAGACTGACTTGACTAATCCCATATCTGCTGCATAATAGTCCAAAGTTCTTGTTTCTCCATTATTTTGGGTGGTTACTTCAATCGCCATATAATTAGCATGGGGGGTCTCCACGGGTATGTTCACACCTGTAATTTCTCTTGTCCGCCCATCTGAAAGTGTCCATTTAGTCCCTTTAACCAGTGGTTCTTTTAATAAAACTTCCGCAGAGGAATCTACTTCACCTATTTGGGGGTCTATTTCCATCAGTCTCTCCATTGTATTATAAAATACATACATTTCCTCTTGGGAACTCAGTAACCTTACTTCTCCATTGCTTACTTCATATACCTGTGCTACGGTCGTACCAGGATTACTCATCCGAATTTGTGCTCTGCTTCCTTCAATGAAGTCAAAATACACTTCTCTTTCAGCATACTCACTTCCTTCCCCCCCATAAGATAACCTAGTGTTCTCTAAGAAAGGAAAATAATCTTCAACCGTATATTTGGGTTCTCCTGGATCTGGTACAGGTGAATTCGTACAACCTGTTATCATAAACGCTATAATTACTAATAGTAGTATCCTCTTCATTTGTTTTCCCTCCATCTTCATTCGTCATATTATTGTTTTACCCATTTCCCTTGTAAATTAAAAGACAATTTCAAAATTTTATTTCTTCCGATCTAGCGCTTGCACCCATGCACTCCTTGATTCCAAACAACTTCAGCTTTTTCAATACGAGACCCCCCCATGTAGGGTGTATTTCCGTTAGTATGTATAGACCTCTCTTTTATTCCCAGCATATCACAACACAACTTGAAATTTATTCATTCATACCTCCTATGGCAGCTACATATATTTACTTTGTAGCTAAATTATCAGACAATGGGAGGCAACTATGTTCTGTAAACGTAGAAATTTGATTTATTTTGCACTCATCTTTGTTTTAGCATTGCTTCAAGTCCAAGTATTATCAATGAATGGGGCATATGGGCAAAGCAAGGATTCATCTACGACTGAAGAGGTTAAGCTTAAGATTACAAATGAGGATATAGAAGCCACAGATAAAAATTCCCCAAATATAGACTCATTAATAGTTGATAAAAGCAATACGGAGGTAATTGGAACTGTATTTAAATTTACGGCTATTTCGGAAGATGAAAATTTAGAGTATGAATGGACTCTGTACAAAGACTCTGTGGAAATCTATAAAAAAGATTATAGTAAAGAAAACTATTTAGATTTCACTATGAGTGAACTAGGAAAGTATCTTGCTGTTGCAACGATTAGAGATGAGAATGGTAACACTGGGAGTAAATTATCAGAAGAAATTAATATTGTTCTCCCTATCAGAATGAATGCTGTTTCGGTGGATAAACAAGGTAATCAACCAGTAGGTACCCCCCTTCATTTTTCCGTTTCAGCAGAAGGAGACGATTTAGTCTATCATTGGTACATATTTAGAGATTCAAATGTCGTTTATGATGGATTACTTAGCCAAAATAATAATATTCTATATACGCCAGATAAACCGGGGATCTATAAGGGCCTTGTATATGTTAAGGATAGGTATGATCAATGCATCAGAGAGTATTCAGAGGAAATTATCATTTATGAAAAAGTCGTTTCAGAAAAAGAGAAATTAGAAGCACTTATAAATGAAAGAGGCTATAGTAGTAAAACAAATGATTATATGTGGGTAGACACCGAAAAGAATTTGATCTATGTTTTCGAAGGCGAGAATAAGAACTGGCGTCTTGCAAAAACCATGGTGTGTACAGATGGCAAAGCATCCACGCCCACCGTGAAAGGAAATTTTGAAGTTAAAGGAAGAGCGCCATGGCTTACTTCATACAGCGGAGACGTAAAAGCAAAATACAAGGTTAGGTTCTATGGAAATTATTATTTTCATTCAATTTTATTCGATGCGAAGGGGAAAAAGATTGTTGATTCACGTCTAGGCGAGTCCCTTTCCCACGGCTGTGTTAGGTTAAGCGTAGAAGATGCTAAATGGGTCTATGATCATATCAAAGATGGCACAGGAGTCCACGTAGAGTAACAGATTTGAAGCTAATTTTATTAGAAAACATTAATGATGTGTCCCTTTCATAACCCTTATGTTTCATCTATTGCCTATCCCTTTACGCAAAATCCAAGCATTAACCCATATACCTATTCATTTTGCGTAAAGGGTATAGTCTCCATATCACAAAGTTCCCCCAAACATTCGTCTGAGGGAACACTAATAAACTCAAAGCCCACTCTTACAACATCAAACGCGCCCCATGGCTGGTGTGCTCCTTTAAGCATATCCATATAAGCCGTTTGAAATACCACATATCAGGTAACCATACCCCAATCACTCTATATTATTCAGCAGGTCTTCTGTTGTTCTAATTCTGGCTCCAGGAGGTAGAGCACCCATAACAACTTTTTCCCATGGTGCTCCTATGACGGAGTCCATGATTACTATTGCCCCTCGATCATCCTTCGTCCTAATTAACCTGCCACATCCTTGCTTTAGCTTGAGCCCCATTTCAGGATAATCTACTGTCATCATTGGATCCAATCCATCTTCCATGGCCTCTTTACGTTGTACTTCAATTAAAGGATCTAGAGAAGGAAAAGGAAGCTGCCAAATGATAAGAAGGGATAATGCCTCGCCAGGCACATCAATTCCTTCCCAAAAACTAGAACCCACTAGCACAGATGACACTTCCTCCCGGAATTTTTGGACAAGGTATCCTCGCTCTCCCCTATCCTCCCATAAAACCTCAAAAGGTAGCTGATAATCCTCAAGCCCCTTTCTAATTTTCCTCACTTCATCTAAGGAATTTGTAAGTACAAGGGCCCTCCCCTTATTTAACTTTAATAAGGATACTAACTTCTCAATGCTAAGGGAAAACCTACCCTCTTCATAGGTATTGGGCATGCACTGATGTAAATAGACAACGACTTGATTTTCAATATCAAAGGAACTTCCAACAGTAGAGCAGGATGGCTTTTTTAGCCCAAGGGTTCGTGTAAAGTAACTAAAATCACCTTCATTGCTCAAGGTTGCAGAGGTAAACACCACGGGTAATCCCTTCTGAAACAAATGTTTATCTAGCATTTTGTTTAAATTCCTTGGAACTACCCAAAAACTACCATCCAACCGATCTACCCAAGTGATAACATCCCTATTTTTATTCCTACTAAATCTGTCCAATGCCATCATTGCCCTTTCTATTTGAGCTTGATATGTTTGAAGCAAAGTTACAGGCAGAGATTCTAGGTATAGCTCCTGCTCGATTTGTATCTCAAGGAGAAGATGATCTAACGCCTTATGAAAGGTATCCGCTGCTTTCAATAGCGTACTATCTGTCCTGAGTGCTAAGCGATCTGAACGTTCATCTGCAATAACACAATGACTAAGTTTTATAAAGAACGCTGAGTAAGCTTGTTCCAAATCATCGACAATTGAAACGAGGGATTCCCTAGCCCCCTGAATTTCTTCTAATGTATGGATAATGTTATCCATATCCTCCTTCATAATTTGATGGCCCGCTCGCATGGCCGCTGGAAGCATAACTTTATGCCCCTCATCAAAGATGACTGCCGAATAAGTAGGAAGGATAGGCAACTTACCATCAGCGATTCGTTCATCTCGTGTCCATAAATCATCAAAAAAGATTTCATGATCGGCAATAACCAAATCTCTGGCAGATCGATAGTGTTCCCTTGCCTTAACGAGTTTACAAAACCCATGGCTAGAGCACATTTCACAGGACATAGACTCATCCCATCCAATTTGCTTCCATACACGATCCGGGACAAGTGGCATTTCTGAGCGCTCACCACGATTGGTTTTCTGTAACCATTGATGAATTTCACTAGCCATTGTATTTGATGTCTCGTCAAAAAAACTTCCAGATTCATTCACTCGGGCATCGCAGATATATTGCCGTGGATCCTTTGCCATTCTCGCGTCTATCTCTATTCCAAGTATATGGGACAGGGTGTGAAGATCTCCCTTAGGCCCTGTAAGCTGTTCTTGAAGTGCCGTCGAAGCACTTGCAATCACTACAGGTCTCCCGCTAAAACGTGCATAAGCAATTGCTGTAAGCAAGTAGGCGAATGTCTTCCCTGTACCGAGTCCGGCCTCAGCTAAGTGTACTTTTTTATTACAAACTGCATCTGCAAGTTGAAAGGCAGTATATATTTGTTCCTCACGGACTTCATATCCGTGTTCTGGGAGAATATCATAAAAAACCTCACCAATCCAATCGACCAATTTAATTGGAAAGTCTTCTTTTCCGTGATAATCAAAAGGTACTTTCGACCTTACAGACATGCTTCGTCCCCTCCTGCTTTCATAGCTATTCATGATTGGAGATTTTATCTAGCATTCTCCCCCATCATTGTTTTCCCTTCATCTTAACATCCCTAATACTTCTATATCAAGTACCACAATAGGTTCGGTAAGGGCGGGTTGATAGCGTAGGCAGTGTGGAGTAATCCGCTTGTTGGGGAGAGTGGGCATAGGGGCTTGAAAGAACATCAAGAAGTCGCTCCATCACACTGTAATCTCCTTGTTTCACCGCGGCTTCTAGTGCGGCTTCGACCCGATGGTTGCGTGGGATCACCGCAGGATTGGAGTTTCTCATCAACTCGTGGGAAGATGCTTTCTCCTCCTGTTGCCTGCTTAGTCTCGCCTGCCACCGCTCATGCCACTGAGTAAATTCTGGGGTGCCAAACAGTACCATATCCTCTAGCTTATTAAAAGTTAACGCACGGAAGCTGTTGGTATAATCCCCATGGTGCTTCTGCATCATATCAAGAAGGCCTTCAATAAGAGACGCATCCTCTCCTTCTTCATTAAATATTCCAAGTTTTGCTCTCATTCCCGCAAGCCAATTATGGTGATACAACTCAGGGAAATCTGAAATTGCATCTTGGGCAAGCTTGACAGCCTGCTCCTGGTTGACATGCAGCAGCGGCAATAGGGTTTCAGCGAATCTCGTCAGATTCCACCCCGCAATACTAGGCTGATTCCCATAGGCATAGCGTCCATGGGTGTCAATGGAGCTGAACACTGTTCCTGGATCATAGGCATCCATGAAGGCACAAGGACCATAATCGATGGTTTCTCCACTAATGGTCATGTTATCAGTATTCATCACCCCGTGAATAAAGCCAACCAATTGCCATTTGGCAATCAGAACAGCCTGACCTTTGATCACTTCCTTTAAGAGCGAAAGATACCGACTCTCGTCAGCTTCAACATCTGGAAAATGTCGCTTTATCGTGTAGTCAGCCAGATCCTTAAGTTCCTCGATGGTGCTCCATTGTGCAGCGTATTGGAAGGTACCGACGCGAAGATGACTGGCAGCCACACGGGTCAGAATTGCACCGGGCAGTTCAGTTTCACGAATTACGGACTGGCCAGTTGTTACCACTGCTAAACTACGGGTAGTAGGAACACCAAGGCCATGCATGGCTTCACTGATGATGTATTCCCGCAGCATCGGTCCAAGTGCCGCTCGACCATCACCACGGCGGGAATATGGCGTTTTACCGGGACCCTTTAGCTGAATATCAAACCGTTCACCAGAAGAAGTAATCTGTTCCCCAATCAGCAGTGCTCGGCCGTCCCCTAGCATTGTAAAATGTCCAAATTGATGTCCTGCGTAAGCTTGAGCGAGAGGTGAAGCACCTTCAGGAATCTCGTTACCAGCAAGCACCGCTATGCCTTTGCTGCTATGCAGTGCCTGTACGTTCAACCCAAGGGATATTGCCAACGGATGATTGAGAATGGCTAACTTCGGCGATGGTACAGGGGTTGGATTGAAACTGGTGAAAAATGTTTTTGGCAGACGAGCGTAGCTGTTGTCAAGGTTCCATCCTGTTTCTATTATTGCTTTTCTTTCTGTCATCGTATCTCCCTTTCTTCGTTTGTCTTCTATATCCTAGCTTATTCCTTTACATAAAACAATTATCTATTCATTATGATATCTTTACTATGTACTACGATCACAACACACGTCAACTCATTTTAGTGTCTACTTCTGCAAATTTATTATACCCTTTCCTCCCATCGGTTGCGCCCTTTAGATATTGTTGAGGTATGCATAGGATAGGGACCAACTGTTTCATTCACCACAAACAGGGTATCAATAGGTTAAACAGGATAGAACTTACAATAAAGTGAGGAAGGGTGATCCATATGACTAAAGATAAGAAGAAGGATACTCCTATCATTTTGAAAGGGAATGCCCAAGAGATTGTTAAGCATAGCCCTAAAATGTCAGATGAAAAAAGTCTTCACATCAAAGGCCATCATAAAGAATCAACTTCGTCAGAGTATCATCGGAGACAAAACATGTGCTCTAAATGTAACTAATAACAAGGAGTCTAAGGAATTTTTTCCTTAGACTCCTTTTTGTTATGTGCCCGTCATGGGCGCAACTGCCTTGGTCAGGTTCAATACTTGATGCATGCAAAGTTTCCTCTATGATTTAATCATTGTACTTATATTATAGTAATGATTATTCATCTATACATTATGGTTGCCATTGATATTCCGATAAATCAATATTTCCTTTTAATCCTACTTGGACACCCTCAATTTCCAGGATCATCCTTTGCTCATTATATGCATCATTATTTCCAAGGGCAATCTGTCCC
>CALECF010000064.1 GCA_937948705.1 uncultured Anaerosolibacter sp.
TGTTAATGTTACAGCCCCAAAAGGAAGGCTGATAGCCTCCTTCATTTTTCTGTTTTCTACCCATGCCAATTCTGTGCTGCCACCGCCAATGTCTACGATTACACAATTCTCAATTTTAATACTGTTAATCACACCCATGTAATCCAGATACGCCTCTTCTTCGCCAGAGATCACACGAAAATCAAAGCCGGTTTCTAGCTTGATTTTATCTAAAAAGGCCTGTTGGTTTACTGCATTTCGAACAGCAGCCGTTGCAATGGCAAAGATTTTATCTGCCTTATGGGCTTCTATCAATTTCTTAAAGAGCTTTAAAGTATACAGGGTTCTTTTGATAGCCAGAGGTTTCAAGGTCATTTCCTCCCCCATATCTTCACTGAGTCTCACCATCTCTTTTGCTTGATCCATCATCTTATAGGAACCATCTTCGTAGATTTTCATAATAATCATCCTTACAGAGTTGGAACCCAAATCTATAATAGCAATTTTCTTTTTCATAGCTTCACCTTCTATTCTTCCTTGCGATCCATCGCCACCTCGTCAGCACCGTGATCACCGTTTGACAAAATTGGTTCAAATAAGGGTTTACCGATCTCTTTATTATATTGCTTAACACCTTCATGGGCAATGTGACAAAACTCATTTTGAGAATGTCTGTGTTTCTTCCCTCTTCTATCAATCTTTTTATACTTCCCCTCTGCATTTAAAAGCCTTGCTTTTACATTATCTTCTAATGTAATCTGCAATATACGAATCACGCGTTCCTTCATTTGTTTTTCTTCTACAGGAAAAAGTAGTTCTACCCGTCTGTCTAAATTTCTTGGCATCAAATCTGCACTGGAAAGATATACATTTTCTCTGCCTCCATTATAGAAATAAAAAATTCTACTGTGCTCTAAGAAACGACCCACAATACTCCTAACGCTAATATTATCGCTTACTCCTTCTATTCCCGCTCTCAAGCAGCAGATTCCACGTACAGCTAGATCAATTCTCACGCCTACAGCCGATGCCCGATACAATGCTAAAATAATCTCTTTGTCTACCAGCGAATTCATCTTAGCAATAATTCTTCCTTTTCCCCCTGCAAGACAATTTTGACTTTCTTGCTCAATCATCTTCAAAAAACTATTTCTCAAACCCTTGGGAGCCGTTTCAATCTTATACCAGCCTGGAGGCTCAGAGTACCCTGAAAGCATATTAAATACAGCGGATACATCTGAACCAAAGAGCTCACTGCAGGTAAACATCCCTATATCTGTGTAAAATTTTGCAGTAATATCGTTATAATTCCCTGTTCCTAAATGAACATATCGCTTAATCCCTGATTCTTCTTGACGTACCACCAAAATGATTTTACAATGAGTTTTTAATCCTACTAGCCCATAGATTACATGACATCCGGCTTTCTCCAGCCTTTTTGCCCATTGGATATTATTCTCCTCATCAAAGCGAGCCTTTACCTCTACCAGAACAGTGACCTGTTTTCCTTTTTCTGCCGCCTCCTCTAATGCCTTTACAATCGGCGAATCTCCACTAACCCGATATAAGGTTTGTTTAATTGCCAGTACCTTTGGATCCTGCGCTGCATGTTTTACAAAAGCCACCACCGGATCAAAGGATTCATATGGATGGTGGAGCAAAATATCTCTTTTACTGATGGCTTCAAAAATATCCTCTTCTCCCAAAAGATCTCCAGGAATCTGTGGATCATTATCCGTATATTTAAGATGGTCATATCCTTCAAAACCATATATTTTCATTAGGAATGACAAGTCTAGTGGACCATTGATATAATAAATATCTCCATGATGGATTTCTAATTCATCTGTTAGCAGTTCTACTAGACGACCATCCATTTTTTCATCTACTTCTAGTCGTATAGCGGCTCCCCATTTTCTCATTTTAAGAGACTTTTCAATCTCAATTAATAAATCCTCTGCTTCTTCCTCTTCAAGGCCCAGATCCGCATTTCGGGTAATTCGATAGGCATAGGCACAAATTACATCTTTTCCTTGAAATAGCTTATCAATGTTCATAATAATTGCTTCTTCTAACAAAACAAAGCATCTTTTTTCCGCATCTACAGAGGGTAATTCAATCAATCTAGGCAATACAGAAGGGACCTGCACTGTAGCAAAAATAGGTCCTGCACCTTCATCTCTATCGCTTATGAAAGTACCTATATTTAGACTCTTGTTAAGAATCAAAGGAAAGGGCCTACTAGAATCTACGGCCATAGGGGTTAGTACAGGATACACCCTCTCCAGAAAATAGTTGTCAAGATAAGACAATTGTTCCTTGGTAAAATCTTCCCGGTAGAGAATTCGAATCCCATTTCGTTTTAACCCGGGCAAGAGGGCACGATTAAAGGAAGTATACTGTTCATCTACCATCCTATGGGCTCTTATAGAGATTCTTTTCAATTGATGCTTTGGCGTCAATCCTGAAGGATCTGCTTTGCTAAATCCTGCATCCACCTGATCCTTGAGAGATGCTACCCGTATCATAAAAAATTCATCAAGGTTAGAGCTTACAATGGACAAGAATTTGAGTCGTTCAAAAAGAGGGTTCTTTCGATCTCTCGCCTCCTCCAGCACCCGATCATTAAATTCCAGCCAACTTAGCTCTCGGCTAATAAAGTATTCTGGTTTGTCAAAATTCATCTTATTCATATGTCTTACTTCCTCTTTATTTTCATAGTTTGAGTAATACCAAAATTGCTTTACAAAATCGGATAATAAAAGGTTTAAACACTACTAAATCATCTTTTCTCACCTGTTAAACAGTCTCGTGAAACCATCCATTATAATTATATTACCCACATTCTATCGGATGCATCATTCCTATTTAGAAATAAAAACAGATTATTACATTATACACTATTCTAATAAACTAACAGGTCTGACAGATTCTTCTTCAAGAATTCCATGTGAATGATAACATATACAGGGGCTTTCTTTGCTAATACTATATAAATAAAGCAAAATTTTTTAACAGGATTTATTGAAGTTTTACTTTTATTGTGTAATTTTACACCTTATAATAGAACTAGGAGGTGTTACTATTGAAAGGGTGTTTATTGATTCACGGATATACGGGAGGTCCATTTGAAGTTGAGCCTCTAGCGCAACGATTGCAAACAGAAGGTTATTATACTTTATGTCCTACTTTACATGGTCATGGAGGTGTACGTAAAAACCTACGCTACTCTTCCTATGAAAAGTGGTTAGAATCTGCTGAAAATGCATATATAGAACTAACAAAACAATGTGATGATATTGCAATTATAGGTTTTTCCATGGGTGGACTATTGACCTTCCCGCTGGCTCATAAATATAAGCCTAAATGTATTGTCACAATGAGTACTCCGATCTATTGCATCGATTTTAAAAATCTGATGGAAGATCTTCTTCTAAAAATTCGCACAAGGGATGTTCAACGTTTAAAAGAATATTTCTATTCTTGTTTCACGCCTATGGTGGCTAACTTGAATTTTCGCATTTTACTTCACCATTCAAAACGCTTAATTCCCCAACTGAATATGCCAGCGATGGTAGTTCAAGGGCAAAAGGATCCTGTTGTAAAGGCTAAAAGTGCTCGGTTTATTTATAATAAAATTCCTTCTAATCAGAAAGAGCTCTATTTTTATGAATACAGCACGCATCAACTACATTACAGTAGTGAAAAAGAAGCGATTTACGATAATATTATACGCTTTGTAAAGCAGCATGGATAATATGCAAACCACTCTTCTTTCCATAAATTTGGTTAATTTCTATGATTTATGGTATCATAGAAATAGAAACCATTGAACCTTAAGGAGATGATCAGAATGAAACTGCGATACTTAGGTCATGCTTCTTTCTATGTAGAAGAAGGAAGCTTTAAAGCGCTTGTGGATCCGTTTATATCTAATAATCCCAATTCACCGGTAAAGGCCTCTGATTTTAATGATATAACCCATATATTTGTTACACATGGCCATGGGGATCATTTAGGAGATACTGTAACCATCGCAAATCGTACCAATGCCACAGTGATCACTAATTATGAAATTGCCACCTATTTAAGCGGAAAGGGCGTTCCTACTCATCCTATGCATATTGGTGGCAGGACTAAATTTGATTTTGGAACGGTTAAAATGGCCCCTGCACTTCATGGTTCGGCGATTGAGACAATCAGTGGATTGATCTACGGCGGCAACCCTTGCGGCTTTGTCATTGAGGTAAATGGCAAGAAATTGTACCATGCCGGTGATACGGGGTTAACCATGGATATGCAGCTCCTGGCCATCGAAGATATTGACGTGGCCCTGCTACCTATCGGAGGCAACTTTACTATGGATATTGAAGATGCAGTACGAGCAGTTGGATTTATTCAACCTAAGAAGGTCATTCCAATGCACTATGACACTTTTCCTGTGATTACTGCAGATCCAGAAACCTTTAAAGAGAAGGTTCAGGACGTAGAAACCATTATTCTTAATCCTGGAGAAGTCTTTGAGTTTTAACAAGATGCTTAATCTTAATCAAAACCCCTCATGTTACTATGAGGGGTTTTCTAGAAACTAAAACTTTATTACAGCTTGAAGCTTAGCAGTTGTTAAGCTTTTTATAGTTGATACAAAATCCCAAAAAGGATATCTAAAAAATAATTATTCATCTCATCGGTTCCTAAAGTTACTCTAATACAGGTTTGATATTTTTCATGAAGAATAGGTTTTATCACGATCCCACGCTCTAGCAAGCGTGTATAAATCTCCATGCTGTCCATACCCGTATTGATCATAATAAAATTTCCGCTAGAATTAAAATAGGATATGCCTTGTTTTTCTAATTGCTTAATCATCAATTCCTTACTCTTCTGATTAGAATACTTGATTTTACCAATATGAATAGGGTCCTCTAGGCTTGCCTCTGCAGCAATCAAACCCAATGTATTTGTATTAAAGAGCAAGCGTGTAGCCTCTAACTTCTCAATGATATCGCCTTTTCCTACAACATATCCGATTCTACAGGCAGCCAATCCGTAGATCTTTGAAAATGATCTGACTGCTAATACATTCTTTTTATCGACATATCGAATCCCACTAACGTGGGCATATTCATATTCAGCATAAGCTTCATCCAGCACTAAAATCACATGTTCAGGCAGGGTCTCTATAAATCTCTCCAAGGCCAATCCCGATATAAAAGCTCCTGTAGGATTATTCGGATTACATAAAAATATCATTTTTGTTTTCTCTGTAATCGCTCCCTGAACCTCTTCTAAATCAAAATTTCCCATTCTCATATCTAAAAATTTACAGACACCTTGACCCCGACCAACGGCTACAGCGTAGTTGTCATAAGTAGGCGTAGGTATGATTACCTCATCCCCTTTCTGCAACAGTCCTCTCACGATTAGGTCAATAATTTCATCTGCTCCATTGCCGATTAGAATTTGTTCTGTTTTTATATCCCAAAGATTGCAAAGCTTACGCTTCAGACTGGCAGCTTGAGGGTCTGGATAAAACTGTAAGTTTTCAACAGCTTCCTTTATAACCTCTAAAGCTTTTGGCGAGGGTCCGTAAACATTTTCATTATTCGATAGCTTGACAATCAGCTCTTTATTTAAAATTGTTTTAATCTCTTTTTCCGGATACTCCTTGATATTTAATAGATTGGGAATGCTTCGTATGTCCATAATTTTCCCCCTTGCAGAACCATGAACCCAGCGGTCATTGTCTTAAAATTCTTGAAAATAATAAACCAATTATATCAACTTTCAATTTTTATGTCAACAAATCATTAATTTACCGCTTCAATGTAAAATCCTGCAATGGTTAAAATTAAACCCATCAATATTAATAATACCGCAAAATTTAAATCCAGCTGTTTATTACTTTTATCATAACCTATAAATCTATCAGGCCCTGTTAAATCAATGCGATAAGCTGCTTGTGGTGGTCCACTGTTTTTTGAAGGACCAGACATAAAGCCAGAAATGGTTGTATCCCCACCGAAGATTCCTAGAAGGCCAACTGCAAGAGACACGATTCCCACTCCGAGCATTCCCTTCCACAGTGTTATGTCTACTATATAGAGGATTAACATAATACCCCCTGCACCTATTAAACTTACCACTATCTGTTTGGCTACATTCAATATCCATTTCATATGATTCCCCCCCTTTATATCATTATCTCATAAGTCACTGTGTAATACCATATTATGGATATCCATGAAAATGGTTTCCCTTAAAGTGGATTTCATTGCTTTAATTCTCTACTCAGAAGCATTTCAACACCTTCCGCTTTTCCTTCTTCTAATGATTCCCATCTTTTTATTCCTAATCTAGTAATGAGCTGGAGAACATTGTCATTGTCAAAAGGAGTTTTCATGGTAGTCTCTTGACTATATGCGTCCACAGCTGCTTTTCCCTCCTCGATGGAAACAACAGCCCTTGGACCCCCAACGCATCCACCTGCACAACCCATCCCTTCTATAAAGTTCGCCTTGATCTCACCCTTGATTAGTTTCTCTAAACCAGCTTTGCACTCTCCAGTACCTTCAAAGCTAATAGACTTGAACGCAATATTACGCTTTAGTACCCGCTCTACAGAGCGTTCCACGGCTTTGCTCACCCCGCCTGTTCTAGCATAGACTCTTCCGGCAAAGGACGCTTCCTCTCTATTGTCTTCTTCCAATGCTTCCAAATCAATCTCCAGGGCAGTAAATATTTCTTTCAACTCTCGGAATGTCAATACATAGTCAATAGCACCCTCTAGCTCTGGAATCTTAGCCTCTGCTTTTTTTGCAATACAAGGACCGATGAACACCACTCTGGCAGTTGGATTTAAGGCCTTTAATACTCTGCCGGATGCAATCATAGGGGATACGGAAGGAGATACATGTTCTGCAATCTCCTTGTAGTTTTTTTGGATCATTCCAACCCATACGGGACAACAGCAGCTGGTAATCAAATAATCCTCTTCCGTCCTTACCATATGGTCAAACTCGTAGGCTTCCTTTACTGTCAGTATATCTGCAAATACGGCAACCTCCACCATATCTGTAAATCCAAGTTTTTTCAAAGCTGTTCGTATTTTACCTGGTGTTATGCCATGTCCAAATTGCCCCACAAAGGCAGGAGCTATTGTAGCGAAAATCGGTGTTTGCTGTTCCTGCAGCAGCTTTACCACAGGCAAGAACTCTATTTTATCAGAAATGGCACCTAATGGACAAGCTTCAATACAACGTCCACATCCTATGCATCGATGGGCCTCTTCTGTACAATCCAAGTGCTCACGAGGGCAGTCTTCTTCCTCAACT
>CALECF010000065.1 GCA_937948705.1 uncultured Anaerosolibacter sp.
TCTCTTGCAGCTTCTAAATCTAGTTTGAAAGATTTAGATTCGATGGATAAGAATTACTTTACTGTTAACCTTGGTTATATTTTACTGGATACTGGGTCGTTAGGTAAACCAGCGACCCCTAAGCCCTACAGGTACCTTTAAAACAACTGAAAAGGCACCTAATCCAGGTGGTGTTTTTGGCACACGATGGATGCGGTTTTATAAAGACTACGGCATCCATGGCATCAACAACCCGGCTTCCGTTGGCAAAAACGTTTCAAATGGCTGCATTCCTATGCATAATGCTGATGTAAACTACGTCTACAGTCTCGTTCCCATTGGTACTGAGGTAAATGTCGCGAGTTCCCAGACCACAGACCGATATTACGTGGTTCAAGCAGGCGATACATTATTCAATATCTCTCAAAAGCTAGGTGTAAGTTATAATACCCTTCTAAGGGAAAACAGCATCACAGATCCAAATATGATTTATGTGGGTCAAAAGCTACTCATTCCTAGATAAGACTATAAAAGTAGCAGGATACATTCTCACAAACAAATGTACCCTGCTACTTTTATTAAATAATCCCCTAACCTAAGTTTGGAGGATTTTTGACTTTTATTTCGCTTTTTCAACTTATGCTTAAATTCATCACTCTTCACCTTTGTCCGCTTTTAACATTTTTGCAAAAGCTTCATAACGGGTGCGCAATACCTTCTCGTGGTTTTCTTCATCCATTCTCAATTGTTCGAAAAATTTCTTAACTTTTGGGTCCTCTGTCTTCTCAGCTAGTAATTGATAATGTTTCTGGGCTTTGATCTCGTCTTTAATAGCTTCTAAAATACCATCTAGAATTCGCTGCATATAATTCCTCTCCTTTAACTTATATATTCAAAATCTATCGTACTCGTTCAACGTCTATGATAGATTCACTACCACTAAGGTTATATCATCATTGATTTTGTCGTGTCTTAAAAAATCGATAACATCTTCATGGATTTTCTGAACAATATCAGCGGGTTTCAGACAATAAATTTCAGTAACCAACTTCTTTAATCTATCTTCGTAAAATTCATGATTCGATCTTTGCTCTGGCAGTCCATCGGACATAATAAACAAGGTCATTCCTGAGGACAGATGAAGAGAATAATCTTCATACACTAACCAATCAGGATCTATCGCCGCGGATATTGGCATACCCCCATTGTCCAGCTCTATGATATTTTCTTTATCCCTGACCAATAAAGGACACTTATGGAAACCTGCATTACAATAGGTCAATTCATTTGTCTTTAAATCAAAAACGACCAGAAATAGGCAAACTAGATATTCGTCTGGATACCCTTCCTTTATGTATTGCTCAACAAAAAAATCCATAATTTCTTTAGGAGACAAAACTTGTCCTGGTATATGCTTCAGTCTAAAAAAACTTCTTATGGTGTCTTTTACAAAAATAGACAGCATCGCACTATCCAATCCATGTCCTGAAACATCGGCTATAAAGCATACATATTGTTCAAAATAATCATTTAGCAACCCATTGTCTACTTTAAATACATCGAATAAATCTCCGCCTAGTTCTTCTGCTGGAATATATAAGGAAGCAAAAGAGATATTTTCTGTATCAGGAAGACTCTCAGGAAGAGATCGTTTATGAATCTTAATAGCATTTGCTATTTCAACATCTAGCTTTATTCGTATTCTTTCATACTCTACATATTTTTCATTGCCATAAATATATATAAGATTATTCTGCCGAAAAAACTTGAGATGAAGTTTCAATACACCATGCTTGCCATTAAATAAAAATTCCTCCCAACTAGAAGGCTTGTCTGATACGCTATTAATAAAGAATTGGGCTCTATTGCTATGCATATCATCAATGATATCTAAAAAACTTTTTTGTTTTAACTCTAAATCATCAAATCCTAGGTATGCCCGCATAGCCTTATTGGAGAAAACAATTTTCTCTTCTAGATTACAAACCAGAATATGGTCATCCACTATATCGGCTATTGTCTCATTTATTTTCACTACGTCAATGCTCTCCTCCATTAGTGTTTTCCTCCCAGCTTGCTAATCTTTTCATATGCTCATATTGTCTTTGTTTTGATTATATCATAAATACCTCTTGTTTTCCTCTAGAGAGGCCATTTACTTTGGTGTTCCTATTTCTACTTTATATTTTGTTAGTCAAATATCATCCGCGAGACAAACATGCATCCCAAATCCTTTTAAATGCAAAAGAGACCCTTCCCAAGGCCTCTTTACACTTGTATCTATTTATTTTAAGGGAGCAGTATTTTAATGCTATAGCTAGTTTTTCCTGAAACCGCCACTACTTCTAGCTTATATCGCTGGGGCGTCAGATTACTCATGCCAATACCTTCTTCCAACAAAGATGGTTTTGAAGCACTAGAGCTTGCAATTAAATTATCCGACGCATCATAAAGGTAAAAATCCAAGTCACAATTGCGGGTATTCCACTCTAGCAAAGCTTCAAAAGCCCCTTCTCGACCCAATTGAATCTCATGTACAGCTTTGCTGCCTACCTTTTTATCTCCAAGGCTTCCATTTAAGGTCATATTCTTTGGTTGAGAAATGGGTTCTGGTTCAGGCGTTGGAGGTGTTTCCACAACT
The DNA here is from genome assembly GCA_937948705.1 of uncultured Anaerosolibacter sp. Next base: position 2,621 of record CALECF010000065.1, read on the forward strand.
GGTTCATTGACATGAACGGTTCGCCTTAATTCCACAGCATGATTTCCTGCTTGATCAGTAACGTTATACGTAACCGTATAGCTTCCTGCTGTATTTGTGTTCACTGAATTCATAACGACAATTTTTCCCGTAATCTCTCCGTCTACATCATCAACAGCGGTAGCTCCCGGATCCGTATACTGCTGTCCAAGAAGCACTGCTATATTTTCTTCCCCCATTAATGTGATCACCGGCGGTATGGTATCCAATGGTGCAGCTGCTGGACCTCTCAGGAAGGACAGGCTGTTGTGTAGATTAATAATCCCCCAGCCATAGTAGTGATCCTTTCCTACCTCTCCTATATCCTGGGCTCCTTTTTCAATAGCAACCTCAACCTCATCAGGCTGTAATTGGGAGTCCACGCTTAGAATGAGTCCAGCCAATCCAGAGACAAAGGGCGCAGCAAAGGAAGTACCTGATCCGCTGCCATAACCTCCACCTCTGACTGTACTCATGACAGTTCCTGGTGCCGTTACTGAAATTTCTGGACCATAGCAGGAATAGTTAGCTTTTAAATCGTTATTATCTACAGCAGCAACAGCAATGACGTTGTTGTAGGCTGCTGGATAGAATACTGCACTATTTGAATTTCCAGCAGCAGCAACCAGTACTACCTTCTTCCCGTAAGCATAGTCTACTGCATTTTTTAAAGTGGCTGACCCAGTGCTGCCACCCAAGCTCATATTGATGACCCGAGCCCCATGATCTGCTGCATAAATGATTCCTTTGGCTATATTGCTATGGCTGCCGGACCCATCAGCCCCCAGAACCTTCACAGGCATAATGGGGTTTAGCCATGCTACCCCAGCAATTCCGATGTTGTTGTTTGTGGAGGCACCGAGGATTCCAGCAACTCGAGTACCATGGCCATGATCATCATTAGGATCCCCATCGTTGTTTACGAAATCATAGCCTTTCATGATTTTTTCCTTCAAATCCTCATGATCCAACTTGACACCTGTATCTAAGACAGCTATAGTAATAGCGGATGAACCCATATGAATATCCCAAGCCTTCGCCGCTTCTAGCCTCGTTAGGCCACCCTGCCAATTTTTATAATAGGGATCATTCGGTGCAGCCGTTGATTCGAGTATATAATTGGGCTCTGCAAACTCAATGTTTGGATTCTTTTTGTAAATCTCAACCATCTCTAAAACTGTCTTTCCCTTCGGAACCTTTAAAACTAGAATATCCAGCTTAACAATTGATTCTTTGACAGCGACTTCATTTTGTTCATGAATTTTATTTCTCGCAGCTGAGGCGATTCCCGGCTTGAATTGAACGATAAACTCTTCCGCAACAAACTTTTGATTTTTCCCTTGTTCCTGATTCTTTTCCTGTGCATATGTGCCAAGACTCTGTATTGTCAAAATGAATAGTAAAACAAGACTGAACACCTGCCGTGCCTTCTTAAACCTCTTTTTGTTCATTCCTACCCTCTCCTTAATTTATTCTTTATTTTGGATGGTTTTTCTGTGGATTCAGTCCAAAGAAAAACCTATCCCCCAGTGAGGATAGGAATTATCCCACACCGGTAGCTGGCTGGCATAGCAGCGAGTGCCTTAGCCCCTATAGCTTTGCGTCTCCATTTTTCAATGGTTTTGCCTTTATCAGTGTATATCGTCTTGATATTATGTCCTTTAGAAAGCTTAGTCCCTGTAGCTTTGTGCTTCCATTTTTCAGTGGTTTTGTCTCTTCGGATATTAATTATTCGTTAATAATATGAATTTTCTTTCATTGTATTTTAATGAAATTATCCTGTCAACAGGTTCTTCGCCCTTCGAACCGCTTTTCTTCTCCTCCGATATCAAAATGTTTTGCTCAAAACCTTTATTTTCCGCTTCTATAGTACTTCTATACTATTTATATTTCTAGACATTATGAACCTGTATATCTAATAATCCTTTAGGTTATGGTTAGCAACGAATGCTCAAATGTCTTTTACAGGAAAAAAGGGAGGTAATCCTCCCTTTTAACATCAACCTATTCTATTTTAAAGTATGGGCCGTTTGACAACGGCGTGGGCTGCGATATAAATTGGATCGGACATGCCTGCAACATTGACAGTAATGGTGTGAACAGTTACTCCTGAATCAAAGCTGTGTTTGTGTTTAAAGTGTCCAATTTGAGGATTCTTGGATTTATTCTGTGGAATCTGATTCAGGGTATTTTGTACGGAAAGGTGCAGCTCAGTCAATACCCAATCTCCAGTTGTTCGATAAGTGACGGTCAGTTCATTGCCATTTCGATCTACTTCCACAACGCCGGCTTCATGATGCTGTCCAGCCATCAGCTTTCGAGAAATCATATCCATTCCACTGTAGGTGAAATAGGTGGCCCAGCTTCCGTTTTTACCTGCGTTAAATGGAGTTCCTGTTGCCCAAGCAGTCTCTTCCTGATACTGAATGATATAGTTTCCAAAGTCTAGGTCTTCAAGATGAGTACCTCCAAGAATCTCTATATTTGTATAGGTGCCATCTCCTGCGGGATAGCTTTGTGCCCATCCAGTTCTATTTTCTTCTACTACTTTATATACACCAGGCATCAAGTTTTCAAAGACATAATTTCCAGCGGCATCTGTATATACAGGATTGCTCCCCATTCCTTCTTCATAGACATACAATACATAAGCTTCATCCACCAATTGATAAAGGGCTACTTCCCAACCTTGGATCCCAGGTTCTCCCTCGTCCCAGCCATTCATCTTGTTAAGATCATGGAACTTATGACCAGAAATGCTGCTGTAGGCAACGTTACCAAATTCTAGCCCTTCTACATCCAATGCATCTTCTGTAATCTCAACAATAAAATAATCTGGTGCTATTGGTGCTGTTTGCTTAAAACCCGCTTGCTGAATTTCCCTGACATAATAGGTTCCCAGCGGTAGGTTATCAAATTCGAAGTATCCGCCACCACTGGTTTCACTAAATGCAACCAATGTATCCTCTGTCATAGGATAGGCATTGTGAATCTCAATTCTGAAGCCATCCAATCCAGTTTCTGCTATTGGATCTAACATACCGTCTCCATTCAAATCATGAAACTTTATTCCTGCAATTCGTCCAAGGGGCTCCACTGTATCGCAGAAATAAAAGGTCATATGGCTTAGCCCATAATACTTACCGTTGTTTTCATTCACAGGTGCATGAAGTCCGATATCCCCAGTTACCTTAGGATTGTAAGTATAAAGATTTCCGTTTGGACCACCTTTAACAAATACATGGGATACAGGAACCGTAGATACAAAATCAAACATCCTGCCTTCATCATAGATATTGGTAATCGTAATCGGTCCAAATGTTCCTAGCTGTGGAGGATCAACCTTGAAGGTTTCACAATCTTCCCCTAAATCAGGGTCATTCCCTTCAATGAAAACCGGTGTCCCTATGGAGGCCACTATCATTTCTTCTGATAAGGACTGCATGCTAAGCATGAGCGGTGCAAATCCTTCCTCCTCAAGCAGTTCCTCTTCTTCTACAATCGTTTCTATTTCTTCCTGCTCTTCATGAATTGCATCTTCTTGGGTATTCCTCGATTCCTCTATTTCCTGGTCGCTGTTCTCTTCCAAAACTGCATCTGATTCTTCACCTTCTTCTCCTAATAAAACAGTCTTCACGATCTGTTCATCCAACTCAATGAACTCTTCTGCCATACTTAGGGATGTTAGATTGTTGCCAAAAGCTAAAAGTGTTATTAGTAACAGACTCACCACTAACCGAAGATATTTTCGTTGATACATACATTTTCACTCCTTTCCTTTAATTACTCATATACTTCCTAAGTACCCTAAATCTAAAGAACTTCTTTAGTACGAAATGTCCTATTGCTATTGAAACTTTTAATCATCCCTATGGCTGATAAGAACTTTTTCCAATTCTACTACCACCCCCATATTTTCTCGGATGTTATGCAAAATGAGCAAATAAAAAACCGACCACATTTTGCTCTTGGTCGGTTACGCTACTCATTCCTGTCAGATCAAGCGTCCATTTACAATCTGACAATCATCATGTCCCAGATTCACGAAATATTTGATGATAATCCCTATCATATAATAAATATTCCCCAAAATGATTGTCTCAAACATTGTTTATATAAAATTATAACATTATAACATGACCTTTTTGTTTTCTAAACTTTATATAAATACGGTTATAAATAAAGGGAACGGTTTGAAGCAAATCGAATTATACCTACTTAAAATACTCATTAACTGACTCTGTCCCCATTCTAATTCTTTATTTCATGCAGATAGAGCTTTCCTTGCGAAGTTTATCCCCGCATCTGCAAGAGCGGTTAAATACACTAGACTTTGATGCAGGCTTGCAGAATGGTATGATGCTCTTCTTAAAGAAAACAGCATCACTGATCCGAATATGATTTATGTAGGTCAAAAGCTACTGATTCCTAGATAGAAAAACACTGTATCACCTTAAATCATGTAATGCTAATTCTTAACTTTAAAACAATCTTTATTCGGTTTGGTTTCTCATCACTTGGGTTTTTCTAAGCATATGAGTCATTAAAATCATCCCCGTCGCCTTAGTGTATTATTTTAATTTCAACTGGTTCATTTTTCTATGATGGTGTCCCCAACATTCCGTGATAATTTTTCTCCCAGCAAATAGTGAAGTAAGCGAAGGGTCTAACTTTGGTGAAATCTCTACAATATCAAAACCAATGATAGGAAGGTCAAATAACCCTTTGAGTAGATTAAGTAGATCGCGTGAATAAAGACCTCCAAACTGAGGCGTTCCAGTTCCTGCTGCATAGGCTGGATCTAAACAATCAATATCCAGAGTTAAATATATTTTATAGAATGCCTTCATCTGAGCTTTTACTTTATCCACTACTTGACTGACACCAAGGGTATGAAAATCATGGGCGTTGATAACATGAACTTTATTATTTTTCATAAATGCCAATTCATCCATTTCAATAGAACGAATGCCAATAAAGAAAATGTTATCGGTTGAGGTAACATTATTGAGTTCAAGTGCTCTACGCTCAGTTGAACCATGGGAAAAGGTATCTCCTTCTAACTCATCGCAAAGATCAAAGTGTGCGTCTATATGAATAATTCCAAAGGGTTCGTTCAATGCGTTATTAATTCCCCTTTGCACCGGAATAGTTGTAGAATGATCCCCGCCAATCATTGTAAAGAATTTATTTTGTTTCACAAGCTCACATACCTTATCTTGAACTCTTGCAAATAAATCCTCTCGGTTAGGCCCATCAAAGTCGCCGATGTCCAAAATTTTGAGATCGGAAATATCTTCGAAATACTCAGTAGTTGGAGCTATGGTATAAGTAATTTCCCGTAGGGCAGCTGGTGCATCCGAGGCCACTGAAAAACTTAGGGTTTTTCGTCCCTAAAATTATGGGTAGTTTATCAGCTAGTATTTTTATCCTGTATCATGAAAAATACTAGCTTTTTATTCGTTTAAGTACCACTATCCATTTGTTTTTTCCTCTAATAACTTGATGATTCTCTTCATATTTACTGCGAATATTGTTAACGACCCTTGCATTTGCATCCCAATTAGACCTGATGATGATGCTACACCATAACCATGTCTGTTTTTTAATTCCCCATTCTTTGCTTCTATTTTATATCTTTCTTTTGATCTTGTTTTGAAATATTCTGTTTCTTGAAATACTTTCTGATCTTTATGAATATCTGATCTTATCGTCACTGTATATACCTTTGACTTCGACCCTTCTTTGTAACAGCCTTCTCTTTGAGGACATCTCTTGCATTTTTCTATATCAAAGTAGTAAAACATTCTAGGGTTTTCTTTAGAATTTTTCCTCTGATGCTTTGCTCTTCTTATGGCCATATGACCCTGCTTACATACATACATTCCTGCATCTTTATTAAATTCAAATTCATCTTCTTTTTTTCGGCTGCCTTGGCTTGTTATGGGGTGTAGCTTAGATATCAACTGGATCTCTTCACTTTTTGCATAATCTAGATTTTCTTTTTCTGAGTAGGCACTGTCTCCTATGACTTCTTCCACTCGTATACCAAATTTCTTACTCTTCTCCACTAGCGTTTGTAGCTCCTTGCCATCATGTTTTTCGCCAGATGTTACTGTTGCTGCAGTTATGATCCTCTCTTGTGTCATAGCTATATGGGTTTTGTATCCGAAAAATGATGTGTCTGCTGTTTTATGACCTGTCTTGGCATCTTCATCCTTTGATAATTGGATATTTTCTAAATCGTCTTGGATATTTTCTTTTAGTAAATTCAGCTTTTCTCTTACTTTGGGATAGAACATTAATTCTTCTTGTGCTTCTATGGTATCAATGAGATTCTGAGAATACTCTATTTCGTCCTCTAGTATTCCGTTATCTACTTTTTTAGGGAATTTCTCTCTCATGGTCTCATCGATCTCATACACGGTTTTTCTAAGCTCTTTTGTTCTTTCTAACAATACTTCCCTTGCAGATCTTTGGTTGTATCTTGCCTGGGTATGGGTTGAATCTATGATGATGGATTTGCTTTTTATGATATTCTTTTCTAAGGCTATTTCTACAGTCTTTGATATGAGCATATCTAAGAGGTTCATATCTTGTAGTCTTAGCTTCCTGAATTTTGTTAATAGACTAGGGCTTATCACATCATCCTCAGGGGCCATATCTAGAAAGTATTTAAAACTCATATCATATCTTGATCTTTCCACAATATCCTCATCGGATAGATTAAATATTACTTTCAGCAGTAGATATTTAAACAATCTTATGGGGTCAATAGCACCCCTCCCATTATCATGGCAATACTTAGATGCTAGTTCTTCATATATGAAGGCAAAATCTATCATCTCTTTTATCTGTCTTAATAAATTATTCTTGGGTATCACTTTATCGTAAATCTCTAGATATGGACTTAGAATCATCTTCGGTTGTATTAACATACTTCACCCTCCCAGTATTCATACTTATATTATATCTTAGGAAAGTAACAGTTCCATCTGTTTTTAGTGATTATGGGGACTTTTTCAGTGGCCTC
>CALECF010000066.1 GCA_937948705.1 uncultured Anaerosolibacter sp.
TGCAGGCGTTAGTTTATTATGATTGGCCTGGAAATATAAGAGAACTGGAAAATGTATTGGAAAGAGCAGCCAATATCGCAGAAGGAAATACTATTTTATCTACTCATTTAATTATACAAACGAGAGAAAGAAAGCTGTCAACGAGTGAAAGTCAGATTATGCCCATTCGAGAGCTTTTAGAGGAAACGGAAAAAAGGGCTATAGAAAGTGCCCTCAGAATCTATGGGGGACAAAAGCAGACAGCCATGGAAGCTTTGGGGATCGGAAAAACTCAGTTTTATGAGAAGTTAAAGAAATATAGCCTAGATAGTTCGGATAAACGGAATTAAGTTCGAAAATCCGGAAAAATGTTCTTGTACTACTTTCTCTATATGCTTGTGGGAATAGTTATCAGGGAGTAGTCTTGTTATGATTCCGGAAAAACGGAAAAAGTGAATTGGATCGATTTAAGGAAGCAAGTAGCTATGCCATTCGTATGTATTTTAATACATTGGCATAATACTTGCTTTTTTAGATACTATAACGTTAATGAGAGATAATAGCAGAGGGAGATGACAAGATGAGAGAAAGAATAGTCGATGGAGGCGCCTTTATTTTCGACGGGTGCAATACGATAAAACTGGCAGAAAAATATGGAACACCTCTGTATGTAATGTCAGAAAGTGTAATTCGAAGCAGGTGTCAAGAGGTACGCAGAGATTTTATTGATAAATATGAAAATGTGAGAGCTGTCTATGCAGGAAAAGCCTTCTTAACAATGACCATGTGTAAGCTCATAGAAAGTGAAGGTTTAGGATTAGATGTGGTATCCGGTGGGGAATTATATACCGCTGTAAAAGCGGAGTTTCCCATGAAAAATGTAATCTTTCACGGAAATAATAAAACACCAGAGGAACTTCAACTGGGCGTGGATCATAATGTTGGAAGATTTGTAGTAGATAACCTGCAGGAACTGGAGTTGTTACAAGCAATAGCTAAGGAATCCGGGAAAAAGGTGGAGATCCTTTTTAGAGTGTCTCCAGGCATTGAAGGGAATACCCATAAATACATCATGACCGGACAAAAAGACTCTAAGTTTGGCATTTCCCTAGATTTAACCATCATTACAGATGCTGTAAAAAGAGCCATGGAATGCAGTCATATTGAACTGATGGGCTTCCATTTCCATTTGGGATCACAGCTTTTTGAAAATGATATTTATATGCTAGGAATAAAAAATATCGTGCAGCTGATGAAGCAGATGCATGAAGACCTAGGCTTTATCACAAAGGAATTTAATGTTGGTGGTGGCTTTGGGATTTATTATACCGAGGCTGACAAGCCAAAGCCATTGAATTTCTTTGTAGATGCAGTAATGACCACAGCCAAGGAAGAATGTGGCAAGGTAGGCTTAGAAATGCCTAAGATTATTATTGAGCCAGGACGATGGATTGTGGGGGAAGCGGGAATCACCCTCTATACCGTTGGTACAGTAAAAGAAATACCAGGGATCCGAACCTATGTAAGCGTGGACGGAGGCTTGCCAGACAATCCTAGGCCCGCATTATATAGTGCCAAGTATGAAGCTGTAGTAGCCAATAAGATGGATCAACCGCTAGAACAAACGGTAACGATTGCAGGTAAATGTTGTGAAACAGGGGATATAATCATATGGGATTTACAAGTACCAAAGATCGAATCGGGGGATATATTGGCGGTGCTTCAAACAGGGGCCTATAACTTCTCTATGGCAAGTAATTATAACCGTATTCCAAAACCTGCTGTTGTGTTGGTTTCCGATGGAAAGGCAGGGGTAATTGTTGAGAGGGAGAGCTATGAAGATTTGTTGGCGAAAGAAAGAATTCCCCAATATTTGATGAAAGATGAATTGAAGAGTAGCATTGAAAAGTGTGCAATTACAGTACTATAGGGGATAGCGTTAATTCCATCAGTGGATCTCTGACAGTAGTGGCAAGCAACTGCTATGGCAAATCAAATAAAGATTGCTAACAGAGAGATGAAGCTTGGATATAAAACTTCATGATAATTTGAGAGTTACAGGGGGTGGCACTTTCAGAAAAAGTAAAGTTATCCAGGGGTTTAAAAAAACAGAAAAAAGGGGGAAGAATTTACTATGATTAATGTTATTTGGTTTTTATTTTTAGTGGTTGGAATTGTTGTAGCCGCGTTCAATGGGAACATTGAAGTGGTGACACAAGCTGCCATCGATTACGCAAATATTGCTGTAGATTTATCATTGGGACTTATAGGGGTTATGGCCTTATGGCTTGGTATTATGAAGATTGCAGAAGAGTCAGGATTGGTTCAAAAGCTTGCAAGGGGATTAAAGCCAATTATGATACGCTTATTCCCTGATGTGCCAGCTGAACATCCTGCAATGGGTGCCATCATTATGAACATGGCTGCGAATATGCTTGGGCTAGGGAATGCTGCAACACCTCTTGGACTGAAAGCAATGAAAGAGTTACAATCTATCAATCCTCAAAAAGATACGGCTACAAACGCAATGTGTACCTTCTTAGCCATTAATACTTCTTCAGTTACTTTAATTCCGGCAGCAGTTATTGCACTACGAGCAGCTGCGGGTTCTGTGAGTCCTGCTGAAATCATTGGACCAACATTGGTAGCTACTACGGCGTCTACTATCGCAGCAGTCATTGCAGTAAAATTACTACAACGACTACCTGCCTTCCAGATTAAGCCGGAAAAAGTAGAAGAAGCAAGTAACTAATAATGAATAAGAAGGAGCGTGATTAGCTGTGTTCATGAATATTGTACAAGCGATTTCAAAATATGCAATTCCATTTATTTTGCTAGGAATCCCTGCATACGGATATTTCAAGAAAGTTAAAGTATACGAAGCGTTCACAGATGGTGCCAAGGAAGGTTTCGAAACTGCTGTCAGGATTATTCCCTATTTAGTTGCAATGCTAGTAGCAATTGGCGTATTTAGAAAATCAGGTGCTATGGATATTGTTTCAAATATTGTGAGTCCGATTACGAATCTTATCGGCATGCCTGCGGAGGTATTACCAATGGCGATCATGAGACCTCTTTCAGGGGGTGGCGCTGAGGGTATCTTAGGAGATCTCATGAGTACATATGGTGCAGACTCACTCATTGGAAGAATGTCTTCTGTCATGCTGGGTTCGACAGAAACCACTTTCTATGTATTGGCTGTATATTTTGGATCTGTAGCCATCAAGAAGACGAGACATGCACTTCCTGCTGGTTTAATTGCTGACGCGGTAGGTCTCATTACAGCGGTACTTGTAACAAGACTAATGTTTGGAATTTAATGAGATAAGATATCATAAAAAATAATTAAGGGCTATACTATAGCCCTTAATTATTTCAATCATAGGGGGAAGAAAGATGTTAAAACCAAAGGCTTTAAAATATGGAGATACCATTGGCGTCGTAGCCCCATCTAGCCCTACTACAAAGGAAAAAGTAAAACTGGCTCAGGAACAATTGGAAGCGCTAGGGTTCGTAGTAAAAATGGGGAAGAGCTGCTATAACACCCATGGATATCTAGCTGGAAGTGATGAGAGCAGAGCGGAAGATATTAACTGCATGTTTAAAGATCCCTCTGTAGAGGGCATCATGTGTTTGAGAGGTGGGTACGGTGCACCTAAAATTTTAAATCTACTGGATTACGAGGGAATTCGTAGCAATCCGAAGGTATTTATCGGCTACAGTGATATTACAGCGATTCATACAGCGGTCCATCAAAGGAGTGAATTAATCACCTTTCACGGCCCAATGGCTGCATCAGATCTGGCTGGTGGAATAGATGATTTTTCAAAGGAATCTTTACTGAAGGCAGTGATGCAACCAGAGCCTATGGGGAATATTAAGAATCCTGCAGGAATAGAGATCCAATGTTTGATGGCGGGTAAAGCGGAGGGACGACTGATAGGGGGAAACCTTGCACTCATTGCAGCCACCATGGGAACACCTTACGAAATCGATACAAAAGGAAAAATCTTATTTCTAGAAGATATTGGGGAAGAACCCTATAGCGTAGATAGAATGCTGACGCAGTTGGCACTAGCGGGAAAGCTTGAGGATGCTGTGGGGATCATTCTTGGAGATTGGAATGATTGTGAGCCAAAGAATCCAGAAGAAAGTTTGAGTCTTATGGAGGTTTTTGAGGAGATTCTATTGCCTTATAAAAAACCTACAGTACTTAACTTTAAAATAGGTCATTGTACACCAAAGATAACTGTGCCAGTGGGCGCAAATGCCATGCTAGATGCAGAGCAAGGAAAACTGTACATCACAGAATCTGCTGTTGAATAAGAAAATCCTGTTGTTGAGAGACAACAGGATTTTCTTATTTACTGGATAAAATTACTATAGAAATATTTGGTATTCTGGGTATCATAATATATAATAGAGATTGAGCTTATACAGTAATATAGCTATGTGACTGAGAATCTTGATTTATATTCGGAACGACGAGGGCGTCGCTCCCTACTATATTGTTCTTAAGTAGGGGCAGACCTATGTGTCTGCCAGCTTCTGTTTCGGGACGACACATAGGTCGTCCCCTACCTACTGAAATTAGGAAATGAATAATCTTAGATTAGCTTTCTCAGTCGCACATCTGCTACAACAAGAGATTTCTAACAAAATAACATATACTTTATTTTAGGAGGTAGAAGGACAGTGCGATGGAATTTAAATGCGTTATATTCGAGCTTTGATGCTGAGGATTTCAAAAACGATCTAAAGAATTGTGGGACAATAATCGATAAAATGAAGGAATGGACAGCGTCACATTTAGACAATCATGAAAATCCACAAAATAAAATCGAAGCTTTTCTACATATGGAAAATGAATTTCTGCAGCAATTTACGCGGATTTACAATTTTGCGGAACTGACCCTGAGTGTGGAAGCAAAGAATGAAAGAGCGATGCAGGTAGTAGAACAATTAGAAAATGAAGTGACGGAATTAACTAAACCTCAGGTTCTTTTTCAAAAGTGGTTAGGCGAGTTGGAAAGCATACATAAACTGATTCAATCCTCTGAAATTATAAAAGAACATGAATATTATCTTCAGGAGTTACGCAAGAAGAATCAGTATTTGCGTAGTGAGCAGGAGGAGATATTGATTGCAAAGATGAAAAATACAGGATCAAGTGCCTGGACCAAGCTTCAGGAATTATTGACCTCCACCCTCCTCGTAGATATTGAAGAAGAGGGGAAAACAAAGCAACTGCCCTTGCCTGTGGTACGAAACATGGCCTATGAGGCGGACCCGACTATAAGAAGAAGAGCCTATGAGGCAGAATTAAAAGCCTATGAAAAAATAGAGGTTTCTTCTGCTGCTTGTCTGAATGGAATTAAAGGTGAGGTTATTACCTTAAGCAAAATACGTGGATATGCTTCCCCCTTAGAGAAAACCCTCTTGGATTCAAGAATGGATCAAGAAACCCTAGAGGCAATGCTTTCGGCTATGAAGGAAAAACTCCCTGCCTTTCAACGGTACTATCAGAAGAAGGCGGAGCTGTTAGGCCATAAAGAAGGCCTGCCTTTCTATGATCTATTTGCGCCTATAGGGGAATTGAATATGCGCTTTACCTATGAGGAGGCAAAAACCTTTATCGTGAACAACTTTAAAAGCTTTAGCAGTAAATTGGCTGACTATGCAGAAAAGGCATTTGAAAAGCAATGGATCGATGCTGAACCGAGGGAAGGAAAGCGGGGGGGCGCTTTTTGTGCAAATCTTCACAGTATCAAGGAGAGTAGAATACTAGCGAACTTTACGGGAAGCTTTAACGATGTGATGACATTAGCCCATGAACTCGGTCATGGATACCACGGAGAGTGTTTAAAAGAGGAAACCCATCTAAATAGTGACTATCCAATGCCTATCGCGGAAACCGCATCGATCTTCTGTGAAACCATTATAAAAGATGCTGCTTTAAAGCAGGCTTCTAAAGAGGAAGCCTTTGCCATATTGGAAAGTGGCCTATCGGGAGCAGGACAGGTGATCGTGGATATATATAGTCGATACTTATTTGAAAGTGAGCTTTTTCGCAGAAGAGAATCTGCTTCTCCATCGGTACGGGAACTAAAAGAGATGATGCTTTCGGCGCAGAAAGAAGCTTATGGACAGGGGCTGAATCATGAATGGCTCCATCCTAATATGTGGGTTACAAAACCTCACTACTATAGCGCAGAATACAACTTTTACAATTTCCCTTATGCCTTCGGTTTGCTGTTCGCTAAGGGGCTTTATGCAAAATATCTAAAGATGGGCAGTGAGTTTGTAGAAGTCTACGATAAGTTACTGGCGGTAACAGGCAAGAATAGCGTTGCAGCTGTTGCTGGTTTAGTGGATGTTGATATTCGACAGAAGAATTTTTGGCTGGCCTCCCTAGAACTATTAGAAGAAGATATAGAAAAGTTTATAGCATTGAAATAATTGAACAGAAAAATAGACTTGTGGGAAAATTTCCTGCAAGTCTATTTTTTTATATTTGTTATGATAAGATTTCATGTTGATATTTTACGATATTGGTAATGAACATCCAATGAAACACAACTGTAATACAAATGTAAAATATTGTATATGGGTATAAAATATTTTGTATGATATTCTATAATTGTATCAAAAGATAAGGATGAGATAAGGGGTAAACCACATGTATTTGC
>CALECF010000067.1 GCA_937948705.1 uncultured Anaerosolibacter sp.
TTAGTGCTTCCATCTTTAGCCGGAGTTCCTTGCTCATATTATTAAACGCAAGCTCCAATTCTCCGATTTCATCCTTATTAGATATTTCTACCTCATGGGTACTACTATCAAAATTACTGCTTAGGCTTCTTACGAACTCTACCAGTTTCTCCACCGGTCGCGTGATGGTATAGGCAAAATACATACTTAAAATTAAAACCGCAATCATCACAAATAATACCCCTGAAAGAAACCTTGATTTTAAAGGCCCTATCTGCCCAGTGATATACTTTTCATTTTGTTCGATAATGACCATTCCACGATAATTGGGGATTTTTCTAAAAGACACATAAATATTCTCAAGGTTTTCATTATACTCTCCAACACCATAATCGTAATTCTGTAAAACTTCCTGCAAGTCTATGTTTTTACCATTGACAACCAGGTTTCTCGTTAAAGGCATACCCTCTTCTCCATGCTCATCATCAGGACTCACCAATATAGTACCATCAATGTCCACAACATAAATCTTTCCAGTAAAGGACTCTTGTGTCTTTTCTCCAATTTCTTTGATTTTTTCTAGGGGCACTCCCCCACCGATAATTCCTTTCAACTCACCGGTTTGCTCATCAAGAATAGGGGCTACGATAATAATATGTGGTAAGTTGAGTATACTGCTGATAAAAACCTTACTAATATAGGTTTTTTTATGTTTAATCATATATTGATAGTATTCTCGATCTACATAATCTCTTTTTAAAGTAATATCATTGTGAGGATTACTATAGGTTATTCTCCCATCCGGTGTCATATAGAACATAAGATCCATCCAGCTATAATTACTATATAAACGATCAATGCTACTTTTAATCTCATCCATATCATTATGGGAAGCATATTTTGCTACATATTCTACGGTATCTTGAGCAGAAGAAAGGTAAAGGCTCACTTGATCAGAGATCATATCGGTAATGATTAGGTTCTTTTCTAATACTTGATCCTTAATATCATCTGTAAAAATCTTATAGGACATGTAACTGGTACCCGCAATTGTAATCATCACGAGCACGATAATCAATGTAGGTATTCTTACTTTTAAACTTTTTGTATTTATCATGATTACCTCCCAAAGTAGATAGAGCATTTTGTTTCAGTTTGCTATATATTCATCATGGTTTTAAATTTATTAGCGTTATTTCTACTTACGGGTATTTTGTCCTTTAGATAACCCTTCATTGTAACTTGATAGGTGCCATTAAACCAATTATCAATTTCTAATATCTCATTGATATTGATTAAATAACTCCGATGACATCTAAAAAACTGATTAGATTTGAGCTTTTCTTCAAATTCTACCAGAGTTAGATTTGAAGAAAACGCCCCTTTCTTTGATTTTATACAGGAGCTTCTTCCGTCTACACCTATATATATAATATCTTCAGGATCTAATGGGATATGCTTGCCATTACTATATACACAAATTTTGGGAGACACTTTAGATTGTGCCAAGTAACGCAGTAATTGTTCTATGTTATCTTCATTTTTGGGTTGTTGCTGTTGTAGTAGTCCATACACCCGTGAAATCGTATTAGATAGTCTTGCGGCAGATATAGGCTTTAATATATAGTCCACCGCATTGATTTCAAATGCCTTTATGGCATATTGATCAAAGGCGGTAATAAAAACGATGAATGGGTTACAATCAAGCTGAGACACCTCATTTGCCAGATCGAAACCGCTAATGCCTCTCATTTGGATGTCTAGCAGTACTAAATCTGGTTTTTCTGCTTTTATAATTTCATAGGCAGTTTTTCCGTCACCAGCTTCTCCAACAACTTCAATATCATGTCCCTTTAGATTATCCAACAAATACTTGATTTCTTCTCTTGCTGGAGCCTCATCATCTACGATGACACAGCGCATGGTAGTTCCTCCTCGTACTTTGTATGTTTTGGAACCTTTGCCCTCACTATAGTTCCTTGCCCTGGTTTACTTACAATATCTAACCCATAGTCTGAGCCATACTTAACTTTTAATCTCCTATCAACATTCATTAATCCGATGTGATCCTGTTGATCCTTTTCGTCTAATAAATTATTCAGTTTAATCAGATCTATCCCTACACCATCATCCTCTACTGATAGTTCGATCCAGTTGTCCATTTCCTTGGCAGAAATCTTTACAGTACCCCCTTCTTCTTTATTAAATATACCATGTTTAACAGCATTTTCAACAATAGGTTGTAGAATTAAAGAAGGAATCACACAGTTTATGTTTGGTGGGATATCATACTGAATTTGTAGTTTGTCTCCAAAACGTGCTAATTCGATAGCAAGATAGGATTCAACATTTTTAATCTCCTCCTTGAGATCCACATCTTCACTATTAAATTGGAGATTTTGCCTAAAGTAATCAGACAGATGAATGATCAGTTCCCTAGCATTTTCTGGCTTTGTCCGAATAAATGAAACGATGGTATTTAGTGCGTTAAAAAGAAAGTGTGGATTAATCTGAGCCTGTAACGCTTTTAGCTCAGCATTTGCTAATAGTTTTTGATGATATTCAAGCTTACTCAGTTCGATCTGAGTAGAAAAAAGTTGTACCAACCCTAAAGCTAATTGAATGTCCATACTTGTAATACCCATTTTATCTGATTTATATAATTTTAAAGTTCCCACTACCTTTTTCCCTTCTAATAATGGAACAATTACTGTGGAGCGAAGCCTACAGGTTTTACAGTGACATCCGATTTCTTCTAATGTGTGTGCAATTCTATATTCACCGGTTTGCACCACTTCCCTGGTTAGGTTGGTCATAAACTCATTTCCTGGAAAATGATGATCGTTTCCCTCACCCACATGGGCAAGTATTTTTTCATTATCTGTAATTGCAACTGCTGCTAAATTTGTCATTTCGTAGATAATTCTAGCAGTTTTCTCTACTGATTCCACATTGAATCCAGTTCTTAAATAAGGTAATGTTTTATTTGCAATATTTAGGGCTAATTGTGCTTGAACGGCTCCGATTCTTTCCTGTTCAATGAAGATACTTTGCGTTAGTGCAACAAAGATTGCAATTCCAATAGAGTTTACAAATACCATAGGAAACCAAATGATTTTTACTAGACCTAGAGCCGCTTGGAAGGGTTGTGCTAAAGCTAAAATAATCATCATCTGAATCATTTCGCTGATAGCACCTGTTATTAAGGCTCCTAGCCAGCTGATCTTCAAATCCTTTACTAATTTACTACCAAAACCACCGATGAGTCCTTCTACAATGGTGGACACTGCACAAGCTATTGCTGTAAATCCACCAATGTCGATCGCCCATCTATGTCCTCCTGCGATAATACCACTCAACAAGCCTACGAGGGGACCTCCTAGCCAGCCTCCTACAAACACGCCAATAACCCTTGAATTCGCAATAGCTCCGTTCACAGGGATTCCTGAGTAAGTACCAATAATTCCAAAAACTCCAAATACAACGGACATTAATATTTTTTCGAATAAGCTCGTATCCCTTTTTAATACCAGCTTTTTATAAATGGAGATTCTCGACAGTAAAAAAGCTAAAATAATAATGATGCCAGCACGATTTAACAAGTTACTAAACAAACCTAGTACCATATTCCCGCCTACCTAACTTTAAACTATTATAGGAAATAGTTTTCTTTCTTTTTATTATACAAAATTGTACGAAAAATCACAAACCTAAGCCTATCATAAAGATTTTTATTTTTTTGTGATTAACAGAGGATTCTAGTTTATCTAAAAAGAGAAAAAGCAGATAGAATGACACATCTGCTTTTTGAATAAAATACTTTAATGCTTAATATTTTTTTCGATTGCATCAATCAGTTTGTTTTCTTCAATCCCATATCGTTGAGCTGCGTAACCTACGCTTTTATTCAAGACACCGCCTCAACCAGAGCATCGAATCCCAAACTCACTAAACACATTTTCAGTTTCTGGATACTTCGATAAAAGTTCGCGTATAAGTGTATCACGATTAATCATATAGACACCTCCTATTAATAGCATAGGTAACTATCTTTTTTTCATACAAATAAAAGTCTGTATGATTTTACTTTTTATACCTGCGCAGAAGTTCTTCCTGAATC